>JACREW010000005.1 GCA_016212685.1 Nitrospirota bacterium | reverse complement strand
GAGGCGTTAATCACAGGTTCGGGCTTTATGACGGCATTCTTATTAAGGACAATCATATAAAGATTGCAGGAGGAGTGGGGAAGGCGGTTGGACTTGCAAAGGATGCCCGTCATCTTCTAAAGATCGAGGTGGAAGTAAAAACCCTCGATGAACTCAAAGAAGCGGTTGACGCCGGGGCGGATGTGATTATGCTCGACAACATGTCTCTTGATGATATGAAGAAGGCTGTAAACATCGCAAAAGGCAGGGCTGTTATCGAGGCATCAGGGAATGTTAGTCTTGAAAATATCAGGGGCATTGCGGAAACAGGAGTGGATATCATATCAATCGGCGCGTTAACGCATTCCCCGAGGGCTGTGGATATAAGCATGAAAATCATATAGAGGGAATATGGAAGAACTGACATATAAAAAAGCAGGAGTCGATATAGACGAAGGCGACAGGTTTGTAAGCCTTATTTCGCCGATGGCAAAAAAGACCTTCAGGCCTGAGGTAATGATGGACATCGGCTCATTCGGAGCTTTGTTCAGGCTCGATATCAAGAAATACAAAGAGCCTGTGATCGTTAGTGGAACCGACGGCGTTGGGACCAAGCTGAAGATAGCCTTCATGACCGGCAAACACGATACGGTCGGCATAGACCTTGTGGCAATGTGCGTTAATGACATCCTCACACTCGGCGCTGAGCCGCTTTTTTTCTTAGATTACTTTGCCACAGGCAAACTTGACGCTGAAAAACACAGCAGCGTGGTAAAAGGCATAGCGGAAGGCTGCAGCGAGGCCGGATGCGCCCTCATAGGCGGCGAGACGGCTGAGATGCCCGGTTTCTATCGGGAAGATGAATATGATATTGCAGGATTTGCTGTAGGCGTGGTGGATAAAAACGAAATCATCAACGGTTCAACAATAAAAGAGGGAGACGCCGTTATAGGCATAGCGTCCAGCGGGCTGCACAGCAACGGTTATTCGCTTGTAAGAAAAGTTTTTTTAGATGCGGCGAAATTCGGTCTTGACAAATACGTGCCGGAACTGGATACTACCCTTGGGGAAGAACTCCTAAAGCCTACCAGAATATATGTAAAGGCGTTAAATGCCTTGAGGGGAAAGGCAATCATTAACGGTATGGCGCATATAACAGGCGGCGGCATTACAGGCAATCTGCCGAGGGTCATTCAAGACGGGCTTACTGCGGTAATCAGCGAAAACTCATGGCCTATGCCTCCCGTATTCAGCCTGATCAAAAAACTGGGCAATGTCCCTGATGAAGACATGAAAAAGACCTTCAATATGGGCATAGGATATGTTATAGTATTACCTGAAAAAGATTCTGACTCTTCCATCTCCGCTTTAAAACAATATGGGTTTGACGCTTACCATATTGGATTTATAGAAAAAGGAGGCAAAGAAAAAATACGCTATGTATAAGGTCAAGAGATTTTTTAAGAAGCTTTTTACCCCCGTTACCATAATGATGATCCCCCATGACAGCAAGCGGACAATAAACATAAAACTTCCCTCTATAGGCGTATTTACTTCCGCTTTGTTATGGCTTGTAGGCTCCATTTATGTCGTTTCCATAGCCATAGATACGGTCGAATACTACAGCATGAAGAGTAAAGTGAATTTCTATACGAAGGAATTCGTAGAGATGAAGTCTACAATATCGACCCTCAAAAAGGCGGAAGCCGAGTTTAAAAGGCTTCTGTCATTCGGCAGCAAGGATAAGATACTCGAAAACGTGGATACAAAGGTAGGCATTCATGACGCAGGCTCGGTTGACATTGATCTATTGAAGGATCAGATAAAAAATACCATAGAGAAGGTATCGGCCATTAAGGATTTTTTAAAGGAACAGAAAGACGTCTATATGGCTACGCCGAAGGGATGGCCTGTCATGGGAAGGATAACTTCGGATTTCGGCAATAGACAAAACCCAAAAAATGGAGTCGTAGAGTTTCATTCGGCGCTTGACATAGCGGCTTCTACCGGTACTCCTATTAAGGCTACCGCGGACGGCATTGTGAGTTTTTCCGGGTGGAGCGCCGGCAACGGGAATTTGGTCGTTATAGAGCACGGCTTCGGATTTTCTACATTCTATGCCCACAACAGTTCCAATGCCGTGAGTGTAGGACAAAAAGTAAAGCGGGGCAACACTATAGCACATATCGGTTCCACAGGCAATACTACAGGGCCGCATCTCCATTACGAAGTATGGCATAACGGCAAGGCCGCAGATCCCATGTCTTTTATTAAGGAGGCGAAATATGTTTCTAAATAAGAATAATAAGCTCGAGGCATTGGTAGGCCCTAACTCTGAATTCAAGGGGGACATAACCGCTCATGGATCCCTTCGTATAGACGGAAAGTTGACCGGAAATATCACTGCCGATTCGGTCATTCTCGGAGAAACAGCGGCAGTGACCGGAGACATAAAGGCGCGGTGCGTTGTAATCGGCGGCAGGCTCGACGGCAATATTACATCCGATGAACTCGTCGAGATAAAGCCGACAGGCAGGCTTTTAGGGGATATTAATACAAGAAAACTGGCCGTTGCCGAAGGCGGAGTTTTTGAAGGACGCTCCCTTGTCCAGAAGGATGAGACAAAAGTAATAGACTTCCCCAGCAAAGAGGCGGCGGTAAAATAGCGATCATATCTTTTTGTTATAGTTCAGCTATCTCTTAACTAATTCAGTCATAAAATTATGAAACAGGTATTTTTCGATAGCCTTTCCCTTGAAGATGCCTTTCAGCTTTTGTTTAACTGTCTCGATTCGACGGCTCCCGGCATCCCTTCCGAAGTCATCGATGTAAGGAATTCCATAGGGCGTATTACCGCAGAGGCTGTGTTTGCGCGGTATTCATCTCCTTTCTATCATTCATCTGCAATGGATGGATATGCGGTAAGGTTCGCCGATACATTTACAGCATCCGAGACGTCTCCATCGTTGCTTGAAATAGGCTATGATGCCATTTATGTG
>JACREW010000004.1 GCA_016212685.1 Nitrospirota bacterium | reverse complement strand
TATAGAGTCCGGAGAGATATAAGTCAATCTGCCGGCTCCCACTCCATACTCCTGATACCTGAATGCGTCGTATTTGAATTTAACAGGCAGCCCGACCTTCACCCTCCCTATCCCGGAGTTAGGAATGTTTATTTTGGCTACTAACGGCTGGTTACCGGGTATTATCGAAAAAATAGGATTTCCTGCCTTTACTACATCCTGCGGATGGTTGATATTACTGACCGATACGATTCCATCGATAGGCGACCTTATAACATCATAATCAATGCTGTATTTGCCCGCCTCCCTGCCGTCGCCTGCCGTTTCATTTTTATATTGAAACTCTATCATATTTAATTTTCGCTGCGCCTCGTTCGATTCCGTCCTGTTTTTCTCCAGAGTAATTTTCATCTTTATGATATTCATTGCAATTTCATCATCTCTCTTTTGAGACTCATTTTTGTAAGTATCTATTTCGGAGGCGAGCTTTGTGATATTGGATTTGACCGATTCGAGGGCATCCTCTGCTTTTAAAAGCTCCAACTTCGAGATCAGCCCGTTATCGAACATATTTTTATAGATAGCGTATTCTTCATTTGTCCTCTTCAAAGAGTCCATTGCCATTGCCAGGAGGTCTTCCTTTGTCTTTATCGCCTGCCCGGTTATTTTTTTATTGTTCAGCATCTCTTTTTCGGACTGCGATATTAATACTTCATCAGCCAGTATCTCATTCTTCCCGGTATTGATTGTCTCTTTTAAATTGTTAATTTGAGTATGCAGGTCGGCGCGGATACTCGTGCCTATTTTTGCAAGCATCTGGTTTTTAACGACTCTATCGCCCTTTTTAACGAAAAGCTCGATGACGACTCCATCCTTGATGGATACAACATCTTTATTCTCTCCTCTTGGAATCAATATCCCCACGGCTTTAATGGTAACATCCGTTTTTCCATAGTAGGACCATATCAATGCGGCAATAATGATAAACAGCAATATGTAGAGCAATGACCTGGCCGGGGCTGACGGAGATCCTTCCATAATATCCGCTGCCTCGGGAGATACATAGATATAAGCAGGGTCCTTATTTACAGGTAATCCGGGATGGTTGGACGATGAGGTATCTTCTGTAATTTTATCCGGCGCTCTCTCTTTATCTTGCATTTTATTTTCCTATGAAAGGGATAACGATTGACTCGTAAGATGGAAATATAACCCTCTCTTTTTTATCAGATCGTCATGAGACCCTGTCTCTATGACGATTCCCTGGTCCATGACTATTATTTTATCGGCATTCCTAACCGTGCTCAGGCGATGGGCGATAATAAAAGTAGTTCTGTCTTTAGTAATTGCCGCAAGATTGTTCTGTATCGCCCTCTCGGATTCGTTATCCAGGGCGCTTGTCGCCTCATCGAAGATGAGAATCCTCGGATTGGCGATTAATGCCCTTGCAATAACAATACGCTGCTTTTGTCCGCCCGAAAGCCCCACACCCCTCTCACCTATAGGCGTGTTGTATCCCATAGGCAGACTTAAAATGAAGTCGTGCGCAGCAGCCATTGTCGCCGCCTCGATAACAGCGCTGTAGGGGGCGTCCGGGCTGCCCGTTAAAATATTCTCTTTTATCGTTCCGTTAAACAAGAAGTTCTCCTGCAATACTATTCCCATCTGCCTCCTGAGAGAACCTGCGCTTATCTGGGTCGTGTCATAGTTATCTATAAAGATTCTGCCGTCGGCAGGCGCATAAAATTTCGTTAAAAGGTTTACGATAGTTGTCTTCCCGCTGCCGCTTCTTCCGACGATTGCAATAGTCTGACCGGGGAATGCCTCAAATGAGATATTGCTCAGTATCAGCCTGTCCGCCTTTGAGTATGCAAAGGATACATTGTCGAACCTGATGTGTCCGCGTATCCGCGGCAGGTGGATGAGATTATCGAGGCGGGGGTCTTCCTCCGGCTTGATGTCATATATATCGTTGAGACGGTCGGCGGATATTCTGGCAGCCTGTAATTCATTGCACATACCGAATAGTTTATTTATAGGCCCCATGACCATTCCTACTACACTATTGAAAGCCATTAGTTGTCCTATGGTAAGCTCTCCCTTTATGACCGTATGCGCCCCATACCAGAGCAATACCATTGTGCTCAGGGTCTGTAACAACTCGCCAAGCGACTCCGCATAAGCCGTCGCCATTGCGAATTTAAACCTGCTTTTCAGGGACTTTGAAAATAGACCCTCCCATTTCCATCTTGCGGTTATCTCCGAAACAGTGGATTTCAAAGTGCCGACGCCGCTTATGGATTCAACTAAGTAGGATTCCGAGGAGGCTTCGTTTACAAAGTTCTTTATGCTCATCTTTTTGAATATCGGGTTAAAAATGAGCGTGAGCACGCCGAACAGGAGGCTGAACATCAATACAACGGCGCTCAATTTCGCGCTGTAATTAAACATCACTATTAAATAGACGATGAGCATTATAAAATCTATGAAGATGCTTACGCTGTTTCCTGTGAGCAGATCCTTAATCTTATTGCTCTCCGAAAAACGGGTGAGTATATCCCCTACCTTCCTTACCCCGAAGAAGTGCATGGGAAGGGACAGGATATGCTTGTAAAATTGTCCGAGCATGGCAAGCTCGATTTTGTTTCCAATGTGAACGATTAAATAGGAGCGGAGCGCAGATGATAGGGTGGTAAATATTGCAATAACAAGCATGCCGATAAGTATGGTATTTAAGAGATAGGTATTCTGATGCACCACGACATCGTCAACTATCAATTGGGTAAAGATAGGGGACGCCAGGCCAAAGAGGGTTATAAGGAGAGATAAAAGCACTACCTCCATAAGTAGCCATTTATAAGGCATTACAAACGAGATAAAACGCTGTAAGGACGACTTTGTTTCTTCTATATCCTCTATTTTTTTGGTAGGCTCCAAAGTCATTGCATAGCCTGTCCATCCTTCGACAAACTCTTTTCTTTTGAGGGTGCGAAAGCCCATTCCCGGATCCGCGATCTTTATCGCCTTTTTATTGATATCGTATACTATAATGTAGTGGTATCCTTCCCAGTGGAGTATGGCAGGGAGCTTTGTTTGAAGGAGACGATCATAAGTGGTCTTGACCGCCTTGGTAACGAATCCGAGTTGTTCTGCCGCATGGGCGATACTTAAAAGAGAGGCGCCCTGCTGATTGACATTCGCCATATCCCGTATGCCGGTCAGGCTTACATTTTTACCGTAATATTTGCATATCATGGTTAGACATGCAGCGCCACAGTCGGTTTGATCATACTGTTTTACCAGGGGGAATCTTTTTCTTCCCAGTATGCCGATCCCTTTCTTTCGGGGAATATATTCCTCTTTAATCTCCCCTGTTTTTTCCTGCTCTTTTTCTCTTAATTCGGACGGCAGCGGTATGGTTCTTATCTCCTGTTTTTTTGAAGCGAGGTCACCGGCGATTTTCGATTTTTCCAGTTGATACATCGAGATTACATTATTAATTTTTTCATTAAGCTCGGGATACTTGCCTATCATTACCTTAAAATGCTCTTTACTTATAGAGACAAGCTTCAATTCGCTGCTTGCCCGTATGCCTGCAAGCCTCGGTTGTTCCGTTATCAGCGCCATCTCGCCGAAAAACTGCCCTGCCTCCAATTTATTTACGACCTTATCCTCACCCTCGATGTTTCTAATAACCTCCGCATTTCCGGAGACGATGATGTAAAACTTATCCCCTCTATCCCCCTCTCTGAAGACGAAGCCGCCGGTTTTAAATACAGGCTCTTGCATCAATAATTTGAGCCAGTGGGAGACCTCTTTCCCGCTTAACGAGCCGAAGATACTGAATTTTCTTAAAAATGTCTGGATTGACTGGTTTGCCGTGTATGTCTCTATATACTCGCCTATCTGTTTGTTCGCCTGGGTAAGCCGTATAAAGTCCTTTTTGGGGAGTTTGGCAGTTACGAGATCGGAGGCTGCGCGGATGGTATTATTCGCCTTTTCCTCTTTAAAGAGGGACTCTTCTCCAAAAAAATCCCCCTTATTAAATGTTTTAAGAATAATCTCCTTGCCTGCCGGATCGGCATCGATCAGCCTGGCTCGCCCGTTGAATACGATATAAAAAAATTCGACCATATCGCCGCTTTTAAGCACGGTTTCGCCAAGTCCGTAAGTCTTAAACTCAAAGCAGCCTGCAATCTCGGCCAATAAATTCTCTTCGAGAAAAGAGAAAAACGGAATATCTTCTAATACCTTTTTCAGTTCGTAATTAACCATTAGAGCCTCCCTGTTTATCTTTTTCCGCTTCGATGCCAAAGCGGGGAGGGATAATCCCCATTGCCTTATATAAAGCAGCTATTGATTTTTGATAGGAGATATTATTGCTTATATGCAGCATCTTTGTCTGTATCAGTAAATTTTGTTTGTATATGTAGTCGCTTATCTTCGATATGCCTGACTGCAGTTTTTTCCATTCTGCATCTAATGATTTTTCCTGAAAGGCTACGCTTTTCCCGCTTGATTCGACGATCTTTATATTGTTATCAACATCGTTGATTGCAGTTATAAGCTCGTTTTTTATATCGTGCGCCTTTTGCTGCAAGGCGAGCTTGTTTTTTTCGAGCTCGAGAGCCGCCTTTGTATGCTCTGCCATGGCAGTGTTATTATCGAGGGGAACGGACAGGGTTATTCCGATTTCCCATACATGACGATCGCTCCTGTTAAACGGGAGATAGGTTGTATCGGGATTATTAAAGCTAAGGGATGTAGATAATCTGAGATCCGGCAAGATTTGATTTTCGGTAAAACTGCTTATCGTTTTCTGAACGGTTATATTATGTATCGCAGACAGATAGTCCTGCCTGTTCTTTAATGCCTGCTCTAACGAATTCCCGTAATCGAATTGTTGCTCCTTAAACTCCAGCCCTTCTGTCGGAACGATACGCTGCTGCAGCTCTATTTGAGATTCAAGAGGCATTCTTGCTATTTTTTTAAACCTCGATTCTATCTCCTGTAAAACCTTTTCAGCCTGTATTACATCCGACTCGCGGGCGATAATATCCGCTTCGATTTCTATCAGATAAATGCTCGGAAATGCGCCGAGAGTAACTTCAAGCTGTTTTTTCGATAGAACCTCCTTTGCCAGAGATACCGACTGCCTGCGAACTTTTAATGCCTCGATTGCCTCTACCAAATCCCAATAGGCAATTTGAACCTGATATATAAGGTCAACGATACCCCCTTCGTAAACAGAGCTTGCTATTTCGGATTTTTTCCGTGCGACCTGTATCTTTGCGGTTCCTATATCCGCCCCTAAGTTTTTTAACAAACTCTGCTCCAACTGGAGCTTAACGGAAGATTTATATAAATCGGGATTTTTTACATTAAATGCCGATGCCGTTATGCCCTGTGTATTTTCCGAATGCTCGTAAGACAGCGATGCTGCCGTTCCTGTTGGAAATCTTTTTTCCAATGATGTTTTTATTCCCTTGTCGGACGATTTTGCGTCGGCGTCGGCAGCAAAATCTCCGAGACTGGCTGCTGTTCTGCTGTCTATCTTTTCTTTCGATTGTTTGGCGGTTGCCCCTATGGAAAAAAACGGGTCATATATACCTTCTTCTTTTTGTATATCGGCGCCGGAGCTTAAAGTGTCCAGCTTCACTATCTTCAGCTCGAAATTGTTCTGTAATGCAAACAAAATGGCGTCTTTTAAGGACAGCTTAAGATTTTCTGCCGTTAGATTATTATGAGCTGCGTCTTGATTTTTTAAAGGCAAAAGTTCTGTCTCTTGAGAAAAAATGACGGAAGTATCCATGACAAATAATAACAATATAAAGAAAAGGCAAATCCTCATAGGCAAATTTTCTTTTTCTTTTTTTATTTCACTCCCTTTGCTCAAAATTTCGCAGAGATCCTCCATGTTGCCGAACTTTCTTTTCTCCGGATTATCGCCTATATCCTCAACAGTGCCGATAATTTTTTCCGTCTCTCTCTTTTCACGACGATAGATACGGATAATATAGGTTTCCGGATTATTCATGAGCAAATTTCTTCATCCCCTCCTGATAGAGGTCGTTTCCGTAAATGTCATTCACCACGATTACTTGAAAATCCTCAACCTCCATCCGTCTTACCGCCTCGGTGCCTAAATCTTCATACGCTATAATTTCAACCTTTTTTATGCTCCTTGCAATCAACGCCGCAGCGCCGCCGATGGCAGCAAAGTATACGCACTTGTATTTTTTCATTGCCTCGATAACATCCTTTGACCTGCTGCCTTTCCCAATCATCCCCTTCATCCCTGCTGCCATTAATCGTGGCGCATAGGGATCCATTCTTCCGCTGGTAGTGGGACCGGCAGGTCCCGTTACATAGCCCGGTCTTGCAGGCGCAGGCCCTACATAATAAATAATCTGCCCTCTTATATCAAAGGGAAGTTCCTTCCCATTATCCAAAAGATCCACAAGCCTCTTGTGTGCAGCATCCCTGGCAGTGTAGAGTGTCCCGGTTATGAAAACCTGATCCCCGATTTTTAACTTCCCTACAACCTCATCCGTAAGAGCCGTTGTCAATCTAATAATTTCTGACATGGTATCCTCTGCTTGTTATTTTCTACCCCTCTCCTTACAAAATCATCACGCAACAAGAGAGCCTTTGCAGTGTTTGCCTCCTCTATATACCATTTGTAGATTACAGATGTATCTAAAATTCTCATCGTGTTTCTCTCCACTTTCTGATCTCAGCCACT
>JACREW010000105.1 GCA_016212685.1 Nitrospirota bacterium | reverse complement strand
AGCCTGATTTTTTCAAAAAAGCGGGTTTTCATGAAACCGACAAGGCCAAACTTCCTCACAAAATATGGGGCGACTGCCTGAAATGTCATAAATTCCCCGAATGCGATGAGCATGCCGTAATCATTTATCTGTAAGCCGTATTCTCACCTCTGAATTTGTCCTCAATTCCTCGATATGTTTTTTTAACTGCCTATTGATTTCCGCTTCAAACAGATACTTTTCTATAGTATCCCTCACAGTCAAATAGTCTTTCCCTTTAAATTCTTTGAGGTGCTCATTATAAAATGATATGACGGCATCTTCCTTGATAAGAATCAATGAGCCTATTTTAATATCGATATAATCCTTCAACAGTTCGTCATCCGTCTGCGCTTCAAGCTTCATTGCCCTTGCCTCTTTTAGAAGTAGTAAGCGGTTGATCATCGAGTTCAACGCTTCCTCTTCCGTTATATTTGCTGTCTTTTTCGCTTCGAGATAATAATCCCGCAGTTCCGAAAGGGTAACGGCTGTCTCATCCACGTATGCAACCACACTGTCGATTACCTCAGCATATCCGCAAGTAGGAAGTAAGAAGTAGGAAGTAAGAAGTAAAAAGCAAAAGATAAAAATTAGGGAAAAGGGAGTTATTTTTTCCACTTCCCACTTCCTATTTCCCAGTTCCCACTTTTTAAAACGCATGTCCGATGCTGAAATGTATCTCACTCTTACTCTCCCCTTTTTCTCTGTCTAATTTCAGTCCATAATCCAGTCTAAAAGGCCCTACAGGGGTATTGTATCTCAATCCCATGCCGGCAGTGTATTTAATATCAGTTATATCGGCATTTTCGATTTTTTTCCAAACATTTCCGCCATCGAGAAAGGCAACAAGACCTATCCCTTTCCCTACATCGGTTCTGATTTCAAGGTTGCCCATAGCGAACGCATTCCCGCCTGTTGGCGTTCCGTCGGTTCCTTTAGGGCCGAGCGTATCCTGTTCGTAGCCCCTCACCGTTGTTCTGCCGCCCAAAAAGAATCTCTCTACGATGGGCAGATCCTTCGTGCTCCCAAAACCCTTTGCAGCGCCTCCCCTGAGCGACACAGCAAAGACTATTCTTTTGCTCAAGCTTTGGTACTTGTTTACGTATAGAAGCATTTTAGTAAAATCTGTTTCTGAAAAGAGGGCAGCAGAGGCTGCCTTAAAAGACAGGCCGGCGAGCAGTCCGCTTCTGGGATCGAAGGGGTTGTCCCTCGTATCATAAATCAATCCGGGACGCAGGCCGCTTATTATAAGTGTGCCTATATCTTCTTTGCTGAGAACGATGTCGGGCTTCACATCGGTGGTTTTTACGACGGAGAAATCATAATAAAGCTCGGCCTTAACCGTTTCGCTGAGTTTTTTTTCGATTCCGGCGCTTGCGGTATCTCTTCTTAGTTTATACCGCGTTTCGTTTTTATCTATGCTCTTTTCTTTTCTGGCCTCATGGAGAAGCAGCGCCTTAAACGCGAGGTCTCTTTCCATGAACCACGGTTCGTAATATGAGAGCATATACCGTTGCTCCAGGGTGCTCAACTCGGTCCTGAACGACGCCTGCTTATGCATGCCGAAAAGGTTTTTGTAACTGATGTCGAAAAAACCCCGATACTGCTCATACTCCCCATAACCGAAACCGAATTCCACTGCCCCGGCGTCAGCCTCTTTCAACCTATAGAGGATATCCCTTTTATCATCTTGTCTATCGGATAGTTTTACGTCTGCGTCCGTAAATAGTCCCAGCCGGTATAACCGATGCCTTTCCTGAAGCGCGAGACTGTAATTCAAGGGCTGATCCTCTTTATGCAAAAGTTCCCTCGTTATAATATGGCGCTTCGTTTGCTCGTTGCCCACGACGACAGCCTTACCGAATAGCGTAACATCCCCTTCATGAATATTGAATATTACCCGCGCGGATGTGCCGGATATTTCCCTTTCTACATTAATCACGGCGTCTAAAAAGCCGCGTTTATTATAGGCGTCTAACAATCTCCTCCGCGCATCGGATATATCCACTTCGTTATACGGCTTGCCGTATTGCAGCGAAATAATTTTTAAAATTTCATCCTCCGTGATACTGACGTTATTCTTTATGGAAATATTGGACAATGTAACCTGATGTCCCTCTTTTATGGAAAATTTTAGCTCGACCTTATTGTCTGTCATTCTTATCTCCGGTTCCTGAACTTCAACGTACAGATACCCGAGGGCATTGTAAAACTCCGTTATCGTCTCCACATCCGATCCCAATACATCGGGATTATAATAACCGCCCGTTTTCAGCGTCAAAATTTCCTTTAGTCGTTCCTGTGGCATATCAGATATGTCTTCAAACACAATCGAATGCACCGAATACCTGTTGCCTTCGAATATGAAAAAAACCGCTTTGATTTCATCCCCGGCAGCAGTTATTACCGGAGCGACCTGGGCAAACGGGTAACCATATCGATGGTATAGCGTTATTATTCGGGCTGTAGTCTCTTCCAATAGATCGTCATTAAATCCGTCTACCTCAAAAAACGGCATCTCCTTCATCAATATCTTTGAGGGCACGGCAGTATTGCCGTCGAATGAAATATCGAGTTTTTTACCTTTATCGAACGTTATGTCGAGTATTCCGTTGACGTACGAATGCCTAATATCCGTTCCTATATATCCTTGCTTCTTAAAGTCATCTTTCGCTTTTTTTGCAGTTTTTTCGATCTCCGAGCGGTCAAAGATATCGCCTTCTGAAAGCCTCATGTAAGTTTTTACGATACTCTCTGGTTCCATAATGTTTATCTTTTTTATAATTTCCGGCTTTCCTTCTATAATGTGGATTTCGATATCCGCCTTATTCCCTTTTTTGTGACTTAACTTATGCGTCACATCGGCGCCGCTAAATCCCCTTTTTCTCATCTCTCCTTTCAGGGATTCGACGGCATTTCTTATTTTCATACTGCTTAATCTTTCTCCCTCGTCTATGCCGAATTGTTTTTTTATGAATTTTGATGAGAAATGATCACTCCCGATAATTTTTATAGAATCCACAATATCTTTTTCTTTGACCGTTATTTTAAGTCTTGTATAAGTATTGTCAGGGCTCTCAACAACGATATCGTCGAATATGCCTTTCAAGAATGCCCTTTTCAGGCCGTTCCTTATCTTACTCTTATCCGGCGCTTCTCCTTTCCGGGTATCCAGCAAATAAAGGAGTTCTTCTTCGGAAATAGAATAGAGACCTGAAACCTCTATTTTTTCTATAGACTGAAGGTTAAAGACTGAAGGCTCAAGATTAGCGGCAAAAGGCTCAAGGCTAAAGACTAAAGGTTCAAGACTCAGGGCTAAAAGACAAAATGAAAATGCCATTAAACTAAAGTCTATCGCCTTTTGCCTATTGCCTTTTGCCTGTCTATTTGAATCCGAACCTGAACTTGATGTCCCCACCAATGCCGCCTCTCTCATCCCTTACCCCGATAAGGGACGTATTTTTCCCTAAAGCATATTCCAATTTCAATATCTGTTCCTCGCCGGTAGCTACGGAAGTGCTGTATGTCACATAAAGCTTGTCTCCCATCAGCCTCTTCGCTATGGTTACACGGGGAGTGACGGTCCCTGTGGTCTTAGAGACATATGGATCCACCTGAATGCGATCTATGCCGGTAATAGTCTTCAGTCTCTCTTCAAATACGTCCTGAAGTTTACCTGTAATAAAAGACGTTGCCTCTCCTGCTCCGATGCCTCCTTCCAGTCCTTTTAAGTGCTTTCCGATCTGTCCTACTGTAAGGAGACTGAAAATATCCGTTTCGTTCAATACGGGATCGGACGAGAGCGCGAGGTTGAATTGCTCTACATAGCCGTTCAGGCTGAGCCGTATATTGTAATTCTTTACCCTCGTTTCAGCAACGATATCGAAATAAGGATTTATCCGGTTCGGATTCGAGAAATCCACGCTTGCCTTCAACGCCTTGAACTCATTATTCCTGAAATATACTACTCCTTCCCGTGTATCCACTTTGCCTAAAATTATAGGCTGTCCTACAGTGCCTTTCAGAAGTATGTCCATCTTAAGCGATGCCCTCGCGACATTATTGTCTACCGTGAGATTACTCCCTGAAACTTTTATATTGAGATTGGTCTTGTCGAGCTTTGTAGTGTCTATCTTCGGCTTTTCCTTTGGCCGCGCCTTGAGCAGCCAGCTTTTCCATTCTATTCTCTCCGTGTATTTTGCCCTTTTCACAGAGATGTCGCCGAGCAATGTCTGCGACTCCATAGTGCCCCGATAGTATAAGTTCCCGTCAAAACTTACCCAAAAATCCTTTGAAACCGAGGCTGTTATTCCGTTAAGTCCTGCTTCGAGGAAAAACCTATTTACCGAAAATCTTTGCAAATACGCTGTCCCCAAAATATACACATCTCCGCCCGATAATTTCCCTGCCGCCCGTTCAATAACAACTCTATCCTCATCCACATAGATATAAGCCGACAGAGAAGTGAGGCGGTGATTAATATCTTTAAAACCAAGGGCGCCGCTTGCGACATCCATGCCGCCGTTTATCCTCGGTTTCTCCCAATCCCCTGTTACCGAAAAGACGAAGGATGCGTCTCCGCGCACCAGGTCTATTGTTTTGGATATAGCCTTAAGAGGAGCAAGGGATGATGACCCTTCAAGGAGGAGATCATAACTTTTGCCTATATGCAAGCCCCCGCTTAATTTAAACTCAGCCGCTTCGCTCTTCATGGACAACGAACCTATGGAAAGTTTACCATTCTCGATTTTGGCCGTAACGTCCGCGTTGTTTGTAAAACCGATGCCGTAAAGATACAGATGCGCTCTGCTTATTGTTGCGATTGCGCTGATATGGTCCTTATCCCCGTATGCCTTGACTTTGCCGGTTAAATTAAGCAATAAATCATCAGGGGTATCTTTAAGAATGCCTGCAATGATAAAATCATATCGCGCAGGTTGAAGTTCGATTGTAGCGGACCACGGCACTGTACCGGCAAGGTCAGCGCTGCCTTTCATGTTCATCTTGCCGTCTAAAAGTCCGGCGGTTAAGTCTACATGTTTGTTGCTGAGCTTCCCGTTGATAAAGCCTTTGCCTATGGAATAGCCTTTATAAGTTCCTCCATTTATGCCGCTTTTTATCTCTATGACAGGATTTTCGAATGTGCCTTCTCCTTTGATTTTGGCGTCCGTTAAAAGAAGGTTTTCTATAATTTTTGTCCGGGCATTCTCCGGTTTGAACTTTTCAGGCAGAATATCGCCGATTTTTATGCGGTGCCCGGTTGCCGCAAAAGAAAACCTCTTGTCCATGCCGAGCGTTCCGCTTACATTAAGCAGCGACGATCCCTTTTTAATCTTTAGATTATCGGACGAAAATGACTTCTTAGCGTATGACACCTTTCCATCCGCATCATCGGCCGAATACTTTCCATAGAGGGAGAGGTTTTTGGCGCGGACTTCTCCGAATGCCCTTATATCTTCCGGTTTTCCGTACAGTTTGAAATCCGCATGCAAAATTCCAGTAAATTGCGGGCTCCCGTGAAACGTGGCGGAAAGGGCATCTGCGTCTATGTTTTGAGCCGATATGGTCAGATCGTAATCCGGCTCGGTTAGATCGAACAGGGAACGGGCCTTTTTAAAATAAACACTGCCCGATGCCTTGTATGTTTCCTTCAAAGAACGGGCTGTAAAATTTACGACTGAAAGGAGATTTTTCCTGTATGTTAAAGTCCCTTCTGCAGAATGAAAATTTAATACCCTTTGCTTCAGCGCATACGGAATTCCCAATTCCATGGTGGAAAACGACATGTCGGCTGATGCAAGGCTCAATCCTAATACAGGGTCTCTAAAGGTTCCGGATATCGAAAAGTTGAAGTTTCCGGAGCCGGATAACGCGGTGAAATATGGAGAAGAAAATTCGTTTATGTCAGCGGTTGTTCCGGAGCCTGTAAAATTCAACATACTCTTGACCGAATCGACGCTCCCCTTTGTAGAGGCTTGTGATTTATCGGTGGAAATTTGCATCCCCGGGAAATATACAATATCATTCTTCATAGTGAATTCGCCCTTGATCTCCTTCACTCTGTCGAGGATGTCACCCCCCCTTTTCTCCCTCTTACTAAGGGGTGAAGAAGGGGGGGTGGTGTAATGGAAGGTTCCGTAGGGATTGAATTCGCTTCCTGATGATGCGATCTCTCCGTTAACCTTTCCCTCAGGGATGCCGGGATCCCAATCTATTAATTTAAATACCCCTTTGCTGCTCACATCCATAGCCTTAACCTTAAAACTGTAATAATTTACGTCAGGAAGCTTTATCATCGCCTCGACACCGGCGGTTCCCTTATAAAGACGGGCATCGCCGTCTGCAAACTTCATCGTTCCGTTCTGATACGACACATTGCACGTAAGCCTGTCCACATCCACATCAAAAAGGTTGCCGTTGTCGAGGCCGGCCTTTGCCCTGCCCCGCAGGTTATTGAGGTTCCCCTTTAGTTCTCCATCGAAACTCAGTCGCCCCTCTAATCTTTCCTCCACCCTCAGTAATTCCATCAGCGTTTCAAGATACATATCTCCTTTGAGCTTAAGATCGACTACTATCTTATCGTATGATTTCAACCCGTCGAATTTTATCGATCCTTGAGCTGAAATCTTTCCATCCCCTTTATTTTTAAGATCGAATAGTTTTTTCACGGACGCGGCAAACAGGTCTGTCTCGATTTTGAATTCACCGCTTGGTTTATCCATATCGAACGCTCCCGATGCCTTTATTTCCGAGCCATGAGAAATAAGTTTTAATGTCTTGAAATCTATCCGATTCCCTTTTAAAAAGAAATAACTCTCCATGCTTCCTGAAAGCTCTGGGAATCCCTCCTTAATGAATTTTATTCCCTTTGAAGATATACGAAACCTCGGCGTATCGGATAAAACTATCTCGGCATTCATGTCTTCTATTGATATCGCATCGGGTCTCGGCCGGCTATATTGAATTGATATATCTGCATATGCTATATCAATTGATTTTATGATCACCTTGAACGGAATTTTCGATTCTTCCGACAGATACTTTTTTATGCTCTGCGCAATCTCCTCTATTTTTTCTCTGTTTGAATGCAATTCAAGCTCTTTGATCGCAAGGCGCTTAATAACGACCTCTTTTCTAAGCAAACCGGAAAGCCCTATGTAGCCTTTTACCCTTTCGGCAGTGAGTATTCTATTTCCGTTTTCATCGAATGCCTTAACATGTTTCATTTCTATAAAAAAGGGGAGTAAATTAACGTATATTTTCTGCGCGATAAATTTTTTGCCTGTTGCCAGCTCCAGTTCGGGCAATATCAGCTTTTTGAGGGCATTGGAGATATCCGGTCCGCGTAATGCATAAAAAAACATGCCCAGGAAGAGCGTCAAAACTATTATGTAGATAACTCTTTTTTTCATGTTACTGTTCTGCAATAACGCTCCCTGCTGCATTCAAGATATTCATTATAATCTCTGCATTAAGTTTGCCGTTGTTGTATTGAAGATAGAATACGTCTTGCGCAACGTTATCTTCCGTGTTGATAACAGCCGATATTATATCGACATCATAGCCGCAAAACTGCGTAGATATATCATACAATAATCCGAGCCTATCGGGGGAAAGCAATTCCAGTATTGTATATTTGTCTGAAGTTTCATTGTCTATTTCGATAAGGCTCTCAAATC
Organism: Nitrospirota bacterium; assembly: GCA_016212685.1. Taxonomy (GTDB): domain Bacteria; phylum Nitrospirota; class Thermodesulfovibrionia; order Thermodesulfovibrionales; family Dissulfurispiraceae; genus GWB2-47-37. The sequence goes on along the minus strand of JACREW010000105.1, from coordinate 443 downwards.
TTTTTAAAGAAGGCGCAGGGCAAGAGGCTATAGGCAATGGGCTGTAATTTTTTTCCCCCGCCGCCTCTTGCCCATCGCCTATAGCCTGTTTTATGTCTTGCTTTATCTGCTCCTCCATTCCTTGCCACCACATCGCTTTCCAGTTGGACACAAGGATCTTATCGATCACAAGACCGCTCTTTCCCGTATAGAGCCTTGCGCGCAGCACATTCAATCCCCTGAACCCGATTGCTCCGACTATCCTTGAAAAAAGACCCGGCATATCGACTGCTATTATCGTTAATTCTGCCGTGCCGTCGGTCCTTTCCGATATGGAGATTATAGGCTTTGCTTCCGCTTCCGCCGCTAACGTGTAGTCCGTCCTTATCGCATCGATCGTATTTGAAATCAGGTATCTTTCCGGCATATCCTCTGCGAATTCTTTAATCCTATGATCTGATATT
>JACREW010000106.1 GCA_016212685.1 Nitrospirota bacterium | reverse complement strand
CGATCTTCAGGGAAGGGCCGTTGCCTTCGGCGGCAGGATATTGTCGGCTGCCAAAAACGCGCCTAAATACATAAACTCTCCCGACAGCGTCATCTTCAGAAAAGGCGAGCTCAGTTACGGCCTTAACCTCGCAAAAAACGCCGTGACACAGAAAGGATACTCTATCGTTGTTGAGGGCTATCTCGACGTTATGATGTGCCATCAGTACGGCTTCATGAATGCGGTTGCGCCGCTCGGCACCGCCCTTACTTCAGGACAACTAAAAAAATTAAAGAGGTTTTCCAATAAGGTTCTTCTGATCTTCGACGGCGATGCCGCAGGCGTATCCGCGACAAAAAGATCGATAGAGCTGTGTTATGCAGAGTCGCTGATCGTAAAAATACTTCCTATGCCTCCGGGCGAGGACCCCGACACGTTTTTGAGAAAACAGGGGGAGGATGATTTCAGAAGACATCTCGGCAGAGCGGTTACGCCCGTAGAATTCCTGCTGAATACGTCGGGCAAAAGCAAGCTCGATGCGGTCAGGTATATCATGAATCTGATATCGTTGTGCCCTGATCCTCTGCAGAGGGACGAAACCATAAGGGAGCTTTCCGACAAGTCGAAGATAAACGAACTCACGCTCAGGGAAGAGCTTAAAAACAGGGGCATAAAAAAACAGAAAACGGAAGACAGGGGGCATAAGACGGACGCGCCGGCGACTTCAGGCAGAGAGGAGCGCCTGCTTTTAAAAATCGCCCTTTCGATTCCCCATAAGGCGTCCTCCGTAATAAACAACATCGGCATCGAGGACATCGAAGATCCCCTCATAAAGGGAATTTTCGAAAAAATAAAAACGTCTATGAAAAACGGCTCCGGGCATAATAAGGGTCTCTCTATTGAAAAGCTGTTACCCATTTGCAGCGATGAGGAGCAGAATCTGATTACAAGGCTTTCCATAGACCCGGGAATCGATGAAGAACATGTCGATGAAAGCATAGAGGGCTGCATTAAGGCAATAGCCCTGAAGGACATAGAGCTGCAGATCAGAGCGGCAGGAGAATCCGGGGATGTGAAACGCTTGCACTCCCTCCTGTTTGAAAAGAAAAAGATATCACAGGGTTCAAGGCCATTATTAAAAGGGGGTCATCTTGAAAGACCGATTTAATCTCTATGACGAAGAATTCGACGGGCAGGATGCGAATATTGCGCCTAAAGATTTCTCGGAAGGTAAATTTTCAGGAGATATTGGGACAGTCGAAACCGAAGAGACGATCAAGGCGTCCATCGAGCAGGAATACGATCCGCTCAAGGCTTACCTGAAAGGCATAAGCTCGATGCCGCTCCTCACCAAAGACGGCGAGATAGAAATAGCGCAAAGGATAGAAGAACACAAGTTTAAGGCATACGGCGCGCTGTTCTCAATCCCCTTTGTCTTAAAAAAACTTATAGCGCTCGGAAGGCTTGTGGGAAAAGGCGAGGCGCCGCTCGCGGAACTTATTCAGGACGGAGAAGAATTATCGGAAGATGATATGCTGGAGGAAAAGGAAAAATTCTCGATGATTACCGGAGAAATAGACTCTCTCTTCGTCAAGCGCAAGAGACTCCTGAAGGCCGGAGGCTTCTGCGCTGAAAGCGGTTCCTCCCCCGCCCCAAAAGATGCTCCGGTATGCAAATCCCTTCAGGAAAATAAAAATAAAATCCTCCAAAAGATCAAAGAACTCAATCTTAAAGGAGATGTTATCACTGCGTTTTCGGAGGAATTAAAAAAGATGGACAGCCAGCTCCGGTTGCTGCACGAAGACCTGAGAAAAGCGAAAAAAACAAAAAACAGGATATCATTCGCATGCATGGCGTATACATCCGAAATAAAAAAACTGGAGTCGGCTCTGGGACTGCGCACATCCGAGATTAAAAAAATAACGCAGGAACTCGAAAAGGCCGCTATAGAGCTCATCGACACCAAAGGGCAACTGATCGAATCGAACCTCAGGCTGGTAATCAGCATCGCCAAGCGGTATATAGGCAAGGGGTTGAGCCTGGGAGACCTTATTCAGGAAGGCAATATCGGTCTTATGCGGGCCGTCGATAAATTCGAGTACAAAAGGGGCTATAAATTCAGCACCTATGCCACGTGGTGGATAAGGCAGGCCATAAGCAGGTCCATAGCGGACCAATCGAGGACAATACGGATTCCTGTTCATATGATAGAAAACATAAACAGAATAAACCGCGTGTCCAAAGAACTGGTACAGGAACTCGGCGTGGAACCGGGCACCGAGGAGATAGCTAACAGGTCGAAGATACCTATCGATAAGGTAAGAAGCATCTTAAAGATATCGAAGGAGCCGATATCCATTGAGACGCCTATCGGAGAGGAATCGGACACGATGCTGAAAGATTTCATAGAGGATAAGAGCAACCCCTCTCCGCTGGATGCAGTTATACATGAAGACCTGAAAACGCATATAGACAAGATTCTCTGTACCCTCTCCCCCAAGGAAGCGATGGTCATACGGAAAAGATTCGGCATAGGGGAGGACAGTCCGTATACCCTCGAAGAAGTGGGGCTGGAATTCGACGTCACACGAGAGCGCATACGCCAGATAGAGGTAAAGGCCATAAGAAAACTGAAGCATCCCGCCAGAAGCAAGTGGCTCAGGGATTTTCTCGGAAAACCTTGACTAAAAAGCAGTAACGAGTTTATAGTAACAAGTTACAAGTAACAAATAACAAACAATTCTTTACTCTGCTTGTTACTTGTCACTCGTTACTCGTAACTGATGTTATGAGGGCCCATAGCTCAGTTGGTAGAGCTACCGGCTCATAACCGGTTGGTCCCAGGTTCGAGTCCTGGTGGGCCCACCATCAGCGTTATAGAGTTATAGCGTATAGCGTTAACCATTAAAAGTCTTGCGCTATAACCCTTCAACGCTATAACGCAACAAACGCATAAGGAGAATCGTGAACGAACAACTGAGACTTTTAATAGATCTGCAAAAAATAGATTCTACCATCCTATCGACCCGTCTCAAAATGGATGCGATACCCGCCGCTATCGCATCCCACGAAGGACCTCTGAAAAATGCAGAGTCTGCCTGTGAAAGCGTCCGGCAGAATAATTCGGACTTAGAGAAGAAAAAGAGGGATAAAGAGCGGGAAATAGAGGATTTAAAAGAAAGAATAAACAAACTCAAACAGAGGACATCCGGGATCAAGAACAATAAGGAATACCAGGCGCATACTAATGAGATAGAAAAGGCGGAAAAGGAACTCAAGCGCACCGAAGACGAACTCCTATCCATAATGGATTCCATCGAGGGGGCGTCAAAGGTCTTAGAGATAGAACAGGGCCGGATAGCCGAAGAAAAAGCGAAGATAGAAACGATAAAAAAAGAATTCGAAAAAGAAGTCGGCAAGGGCGCCGAAGAGATCAAGAGGATTAAGGGAGAGCGAAAAAAACTGGTTGAAAAAATAAACGGCGATCTTTACAACGATTACATGGCTGTACTGAAAACAAGCAGAGGGGTTGCCGTGGTGGAGGCTAAAGACGAAGCCTGTCACGGGTGCAACATGCATATCCCTCCGCAGTTGTTCGTCGAGATAAAAAGCTCGGATGAAATCATTCACTGCCTTCAGTGCAGAAGGATCCTATATTACGTCAAACCGGAAGAGGCAAAATAATGCTCCATCTCTTTATTTGCATATAAATAAATTTTATGGTATATTAATACGTTATGGGAATGGAAGATCATAAGCTTAAAGTATTCTGCACGGTCGCGGAGACTAAATCCTTTTCAAAGACCTCCGAGATTATTCACCTGACCCAGCCAGCCGTAAGCCTTCAAATTCAGGCCCTCGAGGAAATATACGAGACAAAGCTCTTCGACCGGTCGAGCAGCTTTATCAACTTGACCCCGTCAGGAGAAATCCTCTATAGGTACGCCAAAGAAATACTCGCTCTTTATGCAGAGACCGAAAAGGATATAGGCAAGATAACCGGGCTGATAAAGGGCAGCATAACCATAGGCGCGAGCACGACCATAGGCAATTATGTGCTGCCGACCGTGATATCGGACTTCAAAAAAACACATCCGAAAATCAAAATAAATGTCCTTGTCGGAAACACCAAGAGAATAGTGGATTTTCTGAACTCGGGAGTCGTCGACCTCGGACTCGTTGAAGGAGAAACATCGAAACACAAGATAAAAACAGAGCCGATAATTCAGGATGAGCTTCTCTTTATCGTTCCGCCGTTGCATCATTGGG
>JACREW010000103.1 GCA_016212685.1 Nitrospirota bacterium | reverse complement strand
CATCATGCCATGTCTTTATTGCTATCTCTCCTTGTTTTTCAATAGCATGCGCCGCATTGACGAGTATGTTCATGAATACCTGATTGAGCTGCCCCGGATTACATTTGGTCAGCGGGATGTCTCCGTATTCTTTTTTTACCGTTGCCTTATATTTCAGTTCGTTCCAGACTATGTTTATCGTGCTCTCTATTCCTGAGTTTATATCTACCGTCTTATGTTTGGGCTCGTCGACCATCGAGAAGCTCTTTAAGTCCTGAACTATTTTTTTGACCCTTTCTGCGCCTTCGAGGGATTCCTTGATGAGATTGTTTATGTCTTCCGTTATGTAATCAACCTTCAGGGATTTTCTGCCCTCTTTTACTTTGTTGATGATATTATCAAATCCTCCCTCGCCCTCCTTTAGTAATCCCCCCTCACCCCCCTTTACTAAAGGGGGGATGGGGGGATTACAAGATAACTCTTCAAAAGCCTCGGTCTGTATTTTTATGAACTCTGACAGCTTATCAGCATACTTCTGCAAAGAACCCAGGTTGCTCATGATAAATCCGACCGGATTGTTGATCTCATGGGCGATTCCAGCCGCAAGCTGTCCTATTGACGCCATCTTTTCTTGCTGCAGCATCTGAGACTGGGCTGATTTGAGGTCGGCATAGGATTTTTCAATTTCTTTATTCTTGGACTCGATAATCTCCAATGCTTTTTTGAGTTCAGTGGTTTTTCTGTGGAGCGCAAGAAATACATTGACCTTGCTTTTTAGAATTTCCGGCTCTATGGGCTTGAAAAGATAATCCACCGCTCCGACTTCGTAGCCCTTGAATACGTGTTTCTCTTCATGGCTTATTGCGGTAACGAATATTATGGGGACATATTTAGTCCTCTCGATGCCTCTCAAGAGCTCGGCGGTTTCAAAGCCGTCCATATCCGGCATCTGGACATCGAGAAGGATTATCGCAAAATTGTATTCAAGGGCCGATGCCAAGGCTTCGCTGCCTGATGCGGCCTTTACGATATGCCTGTAGGGAGCTTCCAGCAAGCTCTCCAGCACAATGATATTTTCAGGCCGGTCGTCAACAATTAGAATGTTCTGTTTTTCGCTGTTGCCCATTATCGATGCCCTTATTTATCTGTCTGCAGTTTCTTCCTGCCCTATGTTTGCAAGAAACCGGCCTATTCGTTCAACTGTAAGAACTAAATCCGCCTTTGCGGCAGCTATTGCCGCCTTCGGCATTAATTCAAACTCCGCTGTCGCCGGATCCTGCACTACGGAAAATCCGCCGAGATCTTTGATTTTTCTCAAGCCTCCGCTGCCGTCGTCATTGGCGCCGGTTAGAATGATGCCGATAACTTTCTCTTTGTATACATCCGCAGCAGTCTCGAACAGTACATCGATGGACGGGATTGCATAACTGACGCGTTCGAAAAGAGAGATGGAAAATGTTTTGTCGTCTTCGATCATTAGGTGATAATTGGGAGGAGCGATATAAACTACGCCCGGTTTTATATTTTCTTTATCTTCAGCTTCTTTTACATGCAGCAGGCAGGTTTTACTCAAGAGATCGGCCAGATAACCCGAAGCTGACGGGTGCTGATGCTGGACGAGAATAACGGAGATAGGGAAATCGGAAGGCAGGGAAGAGAGTATGACGCTGAGGGCTTTTATACCGCCGGCAGATGCGCCTATGACGACGGCCTCGTATTTTGTCGCTTCCCTGTCCGAGGGCTGCATGTGCGAAACTTGGAGCCCGGTATGATCAGTATAAGCAGTATAAGAATTTTCGGTCTGCAGCGCTTGTATTTTTTCTTTTTTGCGATATATCTTTTCGGCAGATGCGACCTCCTCAAAGTCATGTTTATGCATAGAGGGCCTTAAACTCTCTTTGGAACCGAGACAAAGAAATCCGTTATGGCATAAACTGTCATAAAACAGCTTGATAACACGATTTTGCAAATCCCTGTCGAAATAGATAAGAACATTACGGCATAAGATGAGATTCATTTCATTGAAAACACCGTCTGTTATCAGGTTATGATTGGAAAATACGATGTTTTCCTTCAGCGATTTGTTCATTATCACGTATTCGGAATCGGCGGTATAGTAGTCGGCAAATGATTCGATGCCGCCGGCCTTCTGATAATTAGAGGTATATTTTTGCAAATGGAGAATGGGGTATATCCCGTCCTTTGCCTTTTTAATGACCACATCATTGAAATCGGTGGCGTATATCAGAGACCTTCTGTATAGGCCCTCTTCTTTAAGGAGTATTGACAGGGAATAAACCTCTTCGCCCGTTGCACAGCCCGCAGCCCATATTTTTATAAACGGATATGTTTTTAAGTAGGGGATGACTTCTCTTCTGAGCGCCGAATAAAACGATGGGTCGCGGAACATCTCGGTTACGGTAATCGAGATGTCCAGCAGTAAGGCTTCAAAGAACCCGGGGTCAGCGAGGGCTTTTTGCTGCATCTCTGAAATGCCGGCGATTCCGGAAATGGAAAGCCTGTGCAGGATTCTCCTCTTTATGAACGACTTTGCATAATGTCCGAGGTCATACCCGTATTTCAGGTATAAAGCCTCTATAAGCTGTTGAATTTCGGCGTCAATGTTTTCAGTTGGTTTCATAAACTCTTTTTTCTAATCCTGCACCCCCTCACCCTAACCCTCTCCCACAAGGGGAGAGGGGAATCTGGAGAACTCCCCCCACAAGGGGAGAGGGAAGTCCTCTCCCTTGGAGGGAGGGGGGATATATCCCTTTATCTATAGAGCCACACTCTCAAGAGCGACAATAATTTATCGACCTCGATGGGTTTTGCAAGATAGTCGCTTGCCCCTGCCTCGACACATTTATTTCTATCGCCTCTCATGGCCTTTGCGGTAATTGCAATAATGGGAAGCTTCTCGAATCTTTTCTGTTTTCTTATCTCTCCCATTGCCTCGTATCCGTCCATTTCAGGCATCATTATATCCATCAATACCATGTCGGTATCGGGATATTGTTCGAGGTATTTCAGCGCCTCCCTGCCGTTTTTTGCTATCGATACTTTCATGCCTTTTCCTTCGAGGACGCTCGTCATCGCAAACACATTGCGCATGTCATCGTCCGCCACGAGTATTTTCTTGTCTTTAAGGACAGCATCTCTGTCGTATGCGGCTTTCATCGTTTCCCGTTTCTCTCCAGGCAGCCCTGCCTCTACGCAATGGAGGAATAAAGCGGTTTCATCGACAAGCCTCTCAGGGGACTTGGCCCCTTTGATAATGATGCTGTCTGCAAGCTCCTGAAGCCTTGCATCCTCTTCTTTCGTAAGCTCTCTGCCTGTGTGTATAATAGCGGGGATATTTGATACAGCCTTATCTTTTCTGATGTTCTCCAATAATTCGAAACCCGACATGTCAGGAAGTCCGAGGTCGAGGATCATGCAGTCGAAACCTTTTGACTTCAGAATCTCATATGCCTCATGCGCTGTTCCGACAGCAGTGATTACAATATCTTCTCCTTTGCCGACGAGTTCGATAATGCTTTTTCTCATGGCTTCGTCATCGTCTACTATCAACAGGTTTTTTATGCTCTTTGAGACGGCATGCTCTATTTTGTCGAATGCGCCATTGAGTTTTTCCATGCTGACCGGCTTGGTCAGATAACCTATGGCGCCCATTCTCATGGCTTCGAGGCGCTTGTCGTTTGCCGACATGAAGTGTACAGGTATATGACGGGTCTTGGGATTTGTCTTAAGCCTTTTCATAACCGTCCAGCCGTCCATTCTCGGGAGTCCGATATCGAGGATAACGGCGCTGGGTTTGTAATAATCCGCAAGATAGATGCCTGCTTCTCCGTCCCCTGCTATTAAGCCTTTAAATCCCCTTTCAACGGCAAGGTCATAAAGGATTTTTGCGAATTTGGGGTCGTCCTCGACAATCAAAACTATTCTGGCGCCCGGGGATATATTTCTGCGGTCATCGCGAATATCCCCTAATTGCAACTGCACATCGGGCGGTATGTCTTTCGGAACGACCGCCTCCGGACACGGCTCTGCATGGCAGGTCATATCGCGCTCCGCTTCCATTTCGTGCGTTTTTTCCGGAGATTCCGGCAGATAGAGGGTAAAGGCAGCTCCTTTACCCTCTATGCTGTGCAATTGAATCTCTCCGCTTAAAAGTTTTGCGAGGTCCCTTGAAATGGTAAGTCCCAGTCCTGTCCCTCCGTAATGTCTGCTCGTTGCGCCGTCTGCCTGCTGAAAGGCCTCGAATATTAAATCCTGCTTGTTTTTAGGGATGCCGATACCTGTATCGGAGACCGTTATTGCGATGGTATTGGAAAGCTCTAAGGAGCTTTTCAGGACAATGCCGCTGCATGGTCTATGAATACTTAGGGTAATGCCGCCCTTGTGGGTAAACTTAAATGCATTGGAGAGAAAATTTCTGATAATCTGCTCGAATCTCTGTCTGTCCGTAATGATATAGGCGGGCACATCAGCGGATTTTTCTATTTTCAGGCTTAACCCCTTTTTCTGAGCAATGTGCTTGAAATTAGCCTCTGCGTTGGCAAGGAAGTCTTCGATGCTTACTTTGTCGTGGTGTATCTCCATTTTCCCTGCCTCGATTTTCGAGAGGTCGAGTATATCGTTGATAAGCGACAGCAAATCGGAACCGGCATTGCGGACTGTAGAGGCATATTCCACCTGTCTCTCCGTGAGATTGCCGCTTTCGTTCTGCATTAATATTTGCGAAAGGACGAGCATGCTGTTCAGAGGAGTCCTCAGTTCATGCGACATATTGGCAAGGAACTGAGATTTGTATTTGCTGCTCAACTCCAATTCTTCGGCCTTATGCTCGAGCATTTGTTTGGCGGTCTCCAGCTCTTCATTTTTCTCCTGCAGATCGTCCTTCTGCCTTTCGAGCGCCTGCGACTGTTCTTCCAATTCTTCGTTTATCTGCTGCAGCTCTTCCTGCTGAATGCGTAATTCTTCGGTCTGCTGCTGCGTTTTTTCCAGCAGTTCTCTTATCCTCCAACCGGCTTGGACAGAGTTCATGCTGATGGCAATGCCTTCCAAAACCTGCCCGAGAAACTCCATGTGTAAGTCCGTTATTTCATGGAATGAGCCTATTTCCAGCGCTCCCTTTACCTCTCCTTCATATAAAAATGGGGCAACAACAATATTACGAGGAGCAGCCTCGCCTATGCCCGAGGAAATTTTGGCATAACTGTCCGGGATATCGGTTACAATAATCGGTTTTTTCCCTATAGCAGCCTGTCCGATCAGCCCTTCGCCGATCCTGTATTCGGCAGAAATGCCTTCTGCTGCCGGACGGGCATAACTGCCGGTTAGTTTTAAAATATTATTCTCATCGCATAGATACAATGCCCCGACCTGTGCGCTTAAATAAGCTGCGAGATGCCCGATTATGTTCTGCGACAGGGTTGCAATATCCTGATCTCCGCGCATTTTGTCGTTTAATTCCGCTATGCCGTTTTTCAGCCAGTTTTGTCTCTTGTTGCGCTCGGTCGCCTGTTTCAGGTCATTTATCATCTTATTTACAGATATGCCGAGCGCATCCTTTTCGCTTTTGATCTCAAGCGTTCCGCTGAAATCTCCCCTCGATATAGCCTCGCATACCGATGCCGTCTCCCGAAACGAATCCACCACCCTTTTATAACCGGCGTTAAGCTCCCCTATCTCGTCATTCGTTATTCTGATGTCTTCAACGCTGAGATCTCCTTTGCCGGAAAGCCTTTCCGACCAGCCAACAAGGTTATTGATGGGTTTCGAAATATTACGGGCAATAATACCCAGTATCAACATTGAAGAGATAAGCGACAGCGCTAAAATACCTATCCCGATCAGCAATAAATCGTTCAAACCCTTAAAAGCCTTTGCCTTTTCGATTCCCATGCTTATTTTTAAACTTAGAGATGGAAGATGTTCGCTTGCAATTACCCAGTCCGGCAGTTCTCCTTTTACAAGGCCGGAGATAATTTCGGATTTGATATTCGCAGAATGCGCAATAACTGTCCCATGGCCGTTGGATATCGCATAAGACATTCCGGCATTTGAGATCTCCGAGAATGTCTGTTTTATATAACCGTCTATCGGCTGGTAAACCCATAAAAGACCCTCTATTTTTTCATGAAAAATGAGCGGGGCGGCGGATAGAAGCGCCCATCCGTCTCCTTTGTCCCGAAGCAGCTTATGAATCACGCCGAATGAAGATGTCTGCTTTTTGCGGGTGTCTGACGGATTCCGACCGAATTGCTTGAGCATCCCGGCATGATCGTGCCTGTCAAAGCGTTCCGTGCGCTTGCCTTTAGTAATCTGCAGTATAGGTTCTCCTTTTGAGGATGTAAGCTGTATTTTTGCGTATTGAGGGTTAACGCGTTGAATATTTATAAAAAACGATTCGAGCTCAAACTCGGAAGTAAGTATTCCATCTTTGTCATTCAGCGCCCTCGAAGTGAAAAGATTTTCAAATGCCTTATGTGTCCGCATCGTAGAGATGTCTCTATTTGTGTACTCTAAGAGGTCATTTAGCATCAGGGTTTTCCCCTTTGCCTCTGAGGTCAAGTGTCCGATTGCAACCGATTTAAGCTCATCTCTTATGATTATCTGCGATACGGCGCCCTGTATCAGCAGCACGGTAGATATCAGTGCGCCTGCCGCTAAGATTATCCGTTGGCCTATCTTCATAAAATCCCTCTTAACAATTTACTTTAGACCGAATCTTGCCTTTTTCTCGTCCCACAGCGGCGCTAAAGCCTTTCCTTCCGTCAGATTGACCGTTCCCTGTTCCGATATTACTGCCTGACCTTCGGGACCCAGTATGAAGTCGATAAATTTTTTCACTTCCGGATTTTTGAGGTTTTTGTTTACGGCAAGATAGAGCGGGCGGAATAACGAATATTTCCCCGAAGCAATATTCTCTTTAGACGGGCTTATTCCGTCTAAAGAAAGTATTTTAACCTCCCTTTTTATTGCAGCGCTGACCCCGTCTAATCCAAGCGACCAAGGTGTTTTCTCAAACTTTGCCCTTAAACTGCCGGATGATTTTACAATATGAGATAAGGCTTTAAAATCATATTCGGGATCATTGTATACAAGCCACCTGAACATATGTTCGACCCCTGAATATTTTCCCTGTCCGCCGAGGGTCACGAGAACGATTCTTTTATCTTCAGCGCCCAGATCTTTCCATGATGTGATTTTTCCGTCATAAACCTTTTTGAGGTCATCTAAAGAAATATTATTAACAGGATTTGAAGCTTCGCAGCCAGTATTCAAAGAAGTAACTGAGGGAATGGAAGGTAGGCAATAACCGGTAGTGGTACTAACTGCATCAGAAGTGGTGCTTCCACCAGGACCGGTAGCCGT
>JACREW010000102.1 GCA_016212685.1 Nitrospirota bacterium | reverse complement strand
CACCCGCGCGTTGGCGTTCTCAGCGCTTTTAGATAGCCTGCTGTACAGGGCATACGCCTTCCCGTCAACTTCAAGAGCCATTATGAGCGCCCCCATGTCGTCGATGAATTTATGCCCTTCAAACCGCGTCTCCATGTCCTTTACCGGGATGCCTGCCTCTGTGAAAGGCGCGTCGGTCATTTTGCTGAATTCCTCGAAGCCCTTTATGTCGAGATCCTGCGTTACGGCATGATAAATGAACCGGATATACTCCATATGCCTTTCTTCCCATACCGAGAGTTCACCGAACATTTTTTTAGCCTCCGGATTCAGGGCGACGTCCGCTGCATAGGAATAGAATTCCATTGTCCCTTTCTCCACCAGATACGCCTCGATGAGGGCCTGAAGCAGGTCTTCCTTGCCCGTTACCATTATTTGAGCCGCGTCTCTGCTGCGCCCCAGTTTATGCTCTTGAAGAACGCTTCTATGTAATCGGCCCTCTTAAGCCCGTAATCGATCATAAAGGCATGTTCGAATACATCCATTATCAATATCGGATCACACCCCGCCGGATGAGATACATCGTGTTCATTTATCCAGAAGTTTATGAGCCTTCCGTTGGCGCTGTCTCGATACAGCGCGACCCATCCTATGCCCCTCATAGTCCCTACGGCCTTGAAGTCCTTTTCCCATGCCTCGTAGCTCCCGAAATCCTCCGCCATTTTCTTTGCGAGTTTCCCGTCTTTGTTGATGCCTCCCTTTCCGCCTAAATTTTCGAAATAATATTCATGCAGCCTCATCCCGTTAAACTCCCATCCGAGCCTCCGCTTTAATTCCGCGAATTCAGGAGTTCCGGTCTTCCCGTCCTTCAACATCTGGTCGAGGGTGTCCAACACCTTGTTGGTGTTCGTTACATATCCCTGATAAAGGGTGAAGTGATTTTTCAGGAGAATTTCGCCGAAGCCCTCCATGCCTATGAGTTTTGAATAATCCTTTGCCGTGTAAGCCATGATCCGTTCCTCCTTTTTAGTATTTTTCGAATTTTACGAATTCTTCGATTTTTCTTCTCCACGCCTTCGGGAGAAGCGTTATTCCGGGCCTGAGATAACCTACTGCTATAAGCATGGGTATGATCTTGTCCTCAGGTATGTTGAATTCCTTTTTCACGCAGTCCTCGTCAAAGCCGTCCATCGGATGTGTCTCGAGGCCGAGACCCTTTGCCGCAACCATTAGATTCATTGCGAAAAGGGAAGTATTCTTTATCGCAAAAAATCTCCTTTTGAGGCTGTCGTCCGTTCCGTATAGATTGTTCGCCATCCCTTTATAGGTGTCTCTCATATCAGGTTTCATGTATCCGAGCTGCTGCCAGTTGTCGAGCATCCTGTCTATATTCTCTTCCATGGCCTTCGGGTCGGCGACCATTATCAATACTGCGGACGCCTCTTCCACTTTCGGCTGATTGAACGCGCACTGCCTTAATGCCTTTTTCCTTTCGGGGTCTCTCACCGCCACGACCTTCCACGGCTGGAGATTGAAGGACGAAGGCGAAAGGTTCGCGATTTCAAGCAGTTCCCTGAGTTTGGCGTCAGGCATTTCCCTGCCCGAATCGAAAAAATTTATCGAGCGTCTCTCTTTAATAGCCTGAATGATTTCCATAAGCGCCTCCTGCTGTTCTTATAATGAAAAGTATATCAAAAAGCCGGTCGTTATGCCAGCCATTACCTATGGCCTGCCTGTTTGTCTTCCCATCGGTCTGTTTATAGACCAACAGGGCATTGTATTGAAGCGGTTTCAGCAGCTCGAAGTTTCGCCGTGATGGCGAAACCGAGCTGGTGCCTCGGAGTCCCGTAGGATGTGGGACGAGAATGAGCGGAAATACTGTGCCCTGCCGGACTAATCACCTTTTGCCTTTCGCTATTAGCCTCTCGCCTGTTGTTCTTTCCTATTGCCTTTAGCCTTTTGCCCTTTGCCTAATCTTTATTGCTTCTCCCAATATTGAGCTAATACCGTTTGCACCTCCTGCGGCTTTTGCTGTATGGCGTCGCTCCAACTCATGCCGTTGTCCGCGCCGAATGTGGCCATTGCCTGTATAAGCTGCTCTACCTTTCTGTCGTCGAGATGCTTTCCATTGGATGCCCTGAATTCATCTATAAGATACTCCTTATCATCTCTTTCGTGCCTTCTGCCCCTGCCGCTTTCGTCCCTCCAGTTCCAGTCTTCTATTGTAATGCTGTCTGTGCCTCCGTTGATCATTACTTCGAGGTTATCGCCGGAGCGTGAGAAGATAAGGTCGAGGGGATTGACATCGAACTTTAATCTGTCTTCATGCCCCTCGTGTCCGTCATAGTCGCATTTGAATGCTGATTGATGATAACTTTTTATCGTATCATGTCCATCTCCATTATTGAACATGATTGTATCTTTGCCCTTGCCCGCGTAAATGATGTCGTCTCCCTTTCCGCCTATCAGGATGTCTTTTCCTTTTCCGCCGTAGAGAATATCGTTTCCATTTCCGCCGTCAAGAAGGTCGTCGCCCTTGTCTCCATAGAGTGTGTCGTTGCCCTGTTCTCCGTAAAGTTTGTCGTTGCCTTTGTTTCCGTAAATAGTATCGTTGCTTAGTCCGGCATAGACTGTGTCATTGCCTTTTAATGCATATATGGTGTCGTCATTCCTGCCTGTTCTTATGACATCGCTTTTTCTTGTGCCGTATGTGGTCTTTGATTCGATGATGAGGTCGGAGGTGTTCATTGTGTTTCCGTCTGCGAATAAGATGTTTT
>JACREW010000101.1 GCA_016212685.1 Nitrospirota bacterium | reverse complement strand
CGGTCGTGGTTTCCCGCAAGAAAGACTTTACATTCGGAATTCAACACCTCCACGCATTCATCCTGGTCAGGGCCATATCCGACGGCATCTCCCAAGAAAAGGATATCGGTTATTTTTTTCTCTCTGATTTCTTTTAAGACCGCTCTAAGGGCTTCTATATTAGCATGGACATCGGAGATTACCGCTCTACGAGTCATCGACATAATTCATTTCATTTCTTGGCGTGTTCTTTCGCTATCTTGTCGAGGATGCCGTTAATAAAGGGCGCGGATTCCAATGTGGAATATTTTTTGGCGATTTCAAGGGCTTCGTTAATTGTCACCGCCGCCGGAATATCTTTCCTGAACAAAAGCTCATACGTGGCGAATCTTAAAATATTCCTGTCGATGCTTGCCATCCGAGAGATATTCCATTTTTGTGCCGTTTTTTGAATCAGTGGGTCTATTTCCTTGAGGTTTTTGATGGTCCCTGAGATTATGTCTTCGGCGAATGCCTTTGTGTCGGAATCTTTTTCTGCCGTGTCAGCCCAGAAGATTTCGAAGTTGTTTTTAATATTGGGAAGGCGTTTTGCCCCTTTGTTGTTTTCCGGAGAAACATTTACGAAATCGATTCTGTATAAAAATTGCAGCGCGTACTCACGGGCTTTTCTCCGCTTCATGATTAACTCATAACTCTTAACTCTAAACTCATAACTTTTTGAGCACCTGTGCCATTTCTATCGCTGTAATGGCTGCGTCCCATCCCTTATTGCCCGCCTTTGTGCCTGCCCTTTCGACTGCCTGTTCGATCGTATCGGAGGTTATCACGCCGAAGGCTATGGGAACCCCTGTCTCAAGGGATGCCGCAGCTATGCCTTTCGAGACCTCGGACGCTACATAGTCAAAATGAGGAGTTGCTCCCCGTATAACGGTGCCGAGGCATATGACCGCGCCGTATGAGCCTTTTGAGGCCATTTTTTTTGCGGCAAGAGGTATCTCGAATGACCCCGGCACCTTCACCACCTCTATATCGTCTTGCTTTGCGCCGTGTCTTACCAAAGCGTCAACCGCTCCGTCAAGGAGACGTGATGTTATAAAATCATTAAATCTGCTTACAACAATGCCGAATCTAATACCCTTTGCTTGAAGCTCGCCTTCTATGATTTTCATAATAAACCTCCGTTATAGTGTCGTGCGTTAGTGCGTAAAAAAACTATGTAATTATAACGCTATACTCCGATAAACGCAATAAACGCATTACGCTTACGGATAAAACAATTCAAACCTTCTCGTTCTGATGTTTATCAATATGCCCGCAGCTATGAAATTGCTCAGGAGCGCGGTGCCGCCGTAGCTCACAAAGGGCAGGGGAACCCCCACTACCGGCATTATCCCGAGGGTCATGCCTATATTGACACAGAAGTATATGAAGAACATCGCGGTTATCCCTGTTGCAGCTAATCTCCCGAATTCATCTTTCGCCTTCATTGCAGTATCCAGCCCCCTTAAAAAGAGCAGTAAATATATTCCTAAAAGCAGAGCGCTTCCGATAAAACCCCACTCCTCGGCGAATACCGAAAATATGAAATCGGTATGTTTTTCAGGCAAAAACCTGAGCGGTCCCTGCGTGCCTTTCAAGTAACCTTTTCCGAAAAAGCCCCCGGAGCCTACCGATATCTTCGACTGCGTGATGTGATAACCTATGCCTGCCGGGTCTATATCGGGATCGATAAAGGCTATCAGGCGGTTTTTCTGATATTCTTTGAGGCCTTCCCAGAAGATATTGCCTAAGAAGGGGATCGAAATAAGTCCGATAATGATTATGAGTGTCGTAATCTTCCTGCTTATTCCTTTTGAAACAGACAGTATGACGAACAGCGACATCAGAAGTATTGCGGTTCCTAAGTCAGGCTGTTTAATCAATAAAACGAGGGGGAATATCGCGAATATCATTATGCTCTTAAGGGGAATCTTTTCGGTGAAACGGTTGCCGATATTGGTAAGATACGCGGTAAAACCGGCTATAAAGAAAATCCTGAAAAATTCGGAAGGCTGAAAAGAGACCGGCCCTATGCTCAGCCACCTCTGCGCCCCCATGCTCGTCCTCCCTGTGAAAAGCACGACAATCAAAAGAATCAGCCCGAGGGCATAGAGCGGATAGGATATTCTGTAAAGCCATATATAGTTGACGGTTGCGACTACAATAAGCGCTGTCATGCTTATCATAAACCACAACATCTGCTTTGCATAAAAGTCAGGGTGTTCGCCCACCCCGAGCGGAGGACGTGTCGCGCTGTAAATAGTCATTATGCCGATAAGGGAAAGAGTAGTTATCAGCAGGAGCGTTATCCAGTCGAAGTTTTTTATCAGCCTTCTGTCAATTTTCAGCATCTTTTTGCCCCCCTATGGGTCGTGACCCATGCGCAACATCCTGTGGACGGGTCATAGACTTGCCTATTGCCTCTTGCCCGTTTTTGCTTTTCATGTACGCTTCTATAGCCCTCTTTGCTATAGGCGCCGCAACAGCTCCTCCTCCTCCACCATGCTCCACAAAGACCGAGAGAGCTATTTCCGGCTTATCCACAGGTGCGAATGCAACGAACCATGCGTGGTCCATAAATCGCTCGGCTACCGCCCCCTTTTTTTTGCCGACGACTTGCGCGGTCCCGGTCTTACCGCCTATCACGGTTAATGAAGATCGCGCTCCCTGCGCCGTGCCGTTAGGTTCGTTAATAACGCCGGACAGTGCGTCCTTTATCATTTCTATGGTTTCCGGTTTTAATTTCACCACCCCTGCCGGAGCGTGATTTCCCTTTATTAAGTGCGGTTTGTGTATGGTTCCTCCGTTGGCAAAGGTCGACATCATTACAGCCATCTGAATCGGCGTTGTTGTAACGTATCCCTGTCCTATGGCTGAAATGAAGGTATCTCCGAGATACCACGGTGTTTTCTTCCTTTCTTTTTTCCATGCTGTGTTGGGTATGAGCCCCTGCCGTTCTTTTACAGGCACCAATTCGATCCCTGTTTCCCTGCCGAGCCCGAAGGCATCGGCATATTTATAAATCCTGTCCATTCCCAGTCTCTTGCCCAACTCATAGAAATATACATCGCATGATTCCACAATCCCTTTATGAAAATCTACGGAGCCGTGTCCTCCCTTTTTCCAGCACCCGAATGTCCACTTCCCGAAATTTATCCCGCCGGTGCACGCAACCTTTGTATCCGGATGGATTACCCCCTCTTCGAGCGCCGCTATCGCCGTTATTATCTTAAAAGTGGATCCGGGAGGATATTGGCTCTGGACGGCCCTGTTCAGCATCGGCTTTTTTTTATCTTCCATCAATGCCTTCCAATCAGCGTAGACTATGCCCCGCGAAAAGATGTTGGGATCAAAGGATGGCAGGCTTTCGAGGGCGAGTATCTCTCCGGAATCAGGCTTGAGCGCCACAAGGGCGCCTGCCTTATCCCTGAACGAATCCTCCACCGCCTTCTGAATGTTAATATCTATACTGAGCGCTGTGTCATTGCCTTTTACTGACTGCCTTTCCTGTATCATCCTCAATTCTCTTCCGAGGGCGTCTACCTCTATTATCCTTTCTCCGGGAATTCCCCTGAGTTGCGCGTCAAGCAGCGCCTCAACCCCCCACTGGCCTATCAATGCATCGGGAGGGAAATGCCTGAGTTCGGGATTTTTCATCTGTGTCTGGGTTATCTTTCCTAAATATCCGATAATATGGGCTCCTACCTTACCAAAGAGGTACTCCCTTCCTACATCCGTCTCCACAAAGAGTCCCGGAAAGTCCGACCTCCCGGCCTCGATACGGGCTATTTCTTCGAAGCTCAATCCCTGTTTGAGTTTTACCGGGACAAAAGGGCTATTGTCCTTTTTGTTGAGCTTCTCTTCAACATCCTGCCTTCTTAAGCCGAGAAGGGCGGAGAGAGAATCGATATCTATTCCCTTTAGATTGTCCGTGGTAATGGATACGCTGAAGAAGGGGATATTTTTAACCAGCGGTATCCCGTTCCTGTCATATATGATGCCCCTCGGCGCCGGAGTTTTTAATATCCTCAGCCTGTTGTCCTCCGACAACTTTTTATATTTATCGCCGTCCAGCATCTGGAGCTGCCAGAGACGGAAACCCAATATCAGGAATATCCCGATTATAATGTAAGAGCCTAATTTTATTCTGTATAACGTCATATTAATCCGTTAGGCGGAATTTCTTGGGTTTTAATATTATGCCGGCCGGTATATTTACAAGCGCCTGAATAAAAATAATCTGCGCCGCGGCAACCACGTTTATGTGTATAGCGGTAAACAAAAAACGCATGCCCGCAACAATAATCCCGTCGAGCGCTGTAAAGAGAACTATAGTGATAATGCCGAGAACCGGCGTCCATTTGAACACGACCTCGGTGAAAGCCACGACACTGATAAATCCTATCAGTCCCTTGCTGAAAAAATTGGGGCCTACGACGGAGCCCGAAAGGATGTCCTCCAGAAGACCGATGAATGCCCCGAATGCGGCGCTCTTTATCTCGGCGCCGCTGCCGAAATATCCCCCCGAATAAGCTTGGCGTGGCAGGCTTTTCAGGGCAAAATAATAAGCGAGCACAACCGTAAAAGTCAGCGGACTACGGAAAAAAGAGAACTGGGTTTGCAAGAGAAACGCCATAAAGATAAGGAATATCCATTTTGCATAATTCATAGCTTATTTACCTAAAATGACCGCCTCTTCCATAGTTGCATCATCCTGAAACGGCAATACCCTTATATCCTGAAAAAATTCTATTCCCTCTGTCCTTACATGGCTGACCAAGCCTACAGGCAATCCCGGAGGGAAAATGCCGTCAAGTCCCGAAGTTACGGCTGATTCGCCCTTTTCCACTACCTCCTCCGGGGGTATGTATTTGAGGAGGGAATGCCTGTAACCCGTTCCCGCTACAATACCTTCGCGCCTGCTGTTTTGTAGCCTGACGGCTACCGAGAAGTTGGGGTCACTCAAAAGCAACACCTCGGAAAACTCGTCCTTTACGGAATAAATCTTACCGGCAAGACCTTTTGCCGTTATGACCGCCATGTCTTTTTTTATGCCGCTGTTTTTACCCTTATCGAGGATCATGGTATGCAATAATTTATCGTAGCCCCGCGCTATCACCCTTGCGGATGCCACGTATTTTGGAGAATGCTCCTTCAAGGAGAGGAGTTCTTTTAAACGTTTATTTTCGTGGAGGATCTCGGCATAACGCTGTTTTTCGAGGAGCGCTCCGGTGAGTTCTTTTTTAAGGAGTTTATTTTCTTCAAATGT
>JACREW010000100.1 GCA_016212685.1 Nitrospirota bacterium | reverse complement strand
CTCAAAGAGGCCAAGGATGTCGTAGACGGAGCGCCCAAGCCGCTTAAGACAGGCGTCACAAAGGAAGAAGCAGAGTCTATGAGGGCGAAACTCGAGGCAGAAGGGGCAAAAGTAGAGATAAAATAAAGACAGGCGAGAGGCAATAGGCTATAGGCAATAGGAGCGATAAGCTTTCTATAGCCTATAGTCCCATAGCCTATAGCCTTTTAGAAGGAGCGCCATGGCAAAGCTTTTAAGAGAAAGATTGAATTTCGGCAAGGTACCGCCGGTACTTGATGTGCCTTATCTCGTAGAATTTCAAAAAAGGTCGTTCGACCGGTTTTTACAGAAGGATACGGATTCGGCTAAAAGGGCTGATGAGGGGCTTCAGGCCGCCTTTAGCAGCGTTTTCCCCATTGCCGATTATAACGACACGGCATCCATAGAATTTATTTCATACGCGCTCGGTGAACCGAAGATAACGCCCCGCGAGTGTCTTATTAAAGGGCTTAATTTTGCCGCTCCGCTCAAGATAAAGGTTAGGTTGAACATCTACGAAAAGGACGAAAAGGGCAAGAAGATATTTAAAGAGTCGAGGGAACAGGAAGTATATATAGGCGACATGCCCATCATGACCGAGACGGGCAGCTTTATTATAAACGGAACGGAAAGGGTAATAGTAAGCCAGTTGCATCGCTCCCCGGGCGTCTATTTTGCGCCGGACAAGGGCAAGACCCATGCGAGCGGAAGACTTTTATATACAGCCAGGGTAATTCCGGTGAGAGGCTCATGGCTCGATTTTGAATTCGATTCGAAGGATATCCTTTATGTAAGGATCGACCGGCGCAGGAAACTGCCTGCGACGATCGTTCTGAAGGCGCTCGGCTATTCCAACGAAGATCTTCTGAAGACGTTTTATCCTGTGGAAGAGATACGCATAAAAGACAGGGAGCATTATACCCGTGTCGTGAGCGACGTGCTTGCCGGTATCAGGACGAAACACAATATAATAGCTCCGGCAACAAAGGAGCTTATTGCAAAGGAAGGAAGCAAGATAACCAAGGTCGCCCTGAAGAAGATGGAGACGGCAGGCATAAAAGAGATACATATAGTTAGGGATGAAATAATCGGCAGGGTTACGCTTAGAGATATAGTAGACCCTACGACCGGAGAGATAATCCTCGACGCCAATAAGGAGATTACGGAAGAGCTATTCCATAAGATGCTTTCCATTAAGATAGATACGCTGCACCTGCTGTTTATCGACAATGTTAATTACCTTCCTTCCTTCAGGGAAACCCTCATTACGGACAAGGTGACATCTCAGGAGGACGCCTTAAAGGAGATTTACAAGAAATTGAGACCCGGCGAGCCTGCAACGGCCGGAGCCTCGCGGGAACTCTTTGCAGGATTGTTTTTCGACCCGAAGAGATACGACCTGTCCCCTGTGGGAAGATTAAAGATAAATGAAAAGTTAGGTCTGGGCACTCCTCTAGATGTGAGGGTTCTCACAGATCATGACATCGTGGAGATTGTGCGGTATCTTTTGAATCTCAGGACAGGCAAAGGAGAGATGGACGATATCGATCATCTCGGCAACAGGAGAATAAGGGGAATAGGAGAACTCCTCGAGAACCAGTTCAGGATAGGGCTTGTGCGCATGGAAAGGGCCATAAAGGAAAAGATGACGCTAACCGAGCTCGATGCTGCAATGCCGCATGACCTTATAAACGCAAAGCCGGTAATGGCTGCGGTAAAGGAGTTCTTCGGATCAAGCCAGTTAAGCCAGTTTATGGACCAGACCAATCCGCTGTCGGAGATTACGCACAAGAGGAGGCTGTCTGCGCTCGGCCCCGGCGGTCTTACGCGGGAGAGGGCAGGCTTCGAGGTGAGGGACGTTCATCCCACGCATTACGGCAGGATATGCCCTATAGAGACCCCTGAAGGTCCGAACATAGGATTGATTACGTCTCTTGCGTCATATGCAAAAATAAATGATTTCGGCTTTATCGAAGCGCCTTACAGAAAGGTCGTAAAAGGCCGCGTTACGGAAGAAATAGACTATCTGTCGGCGATTGAAGGAGAGAGATATATCATTGCTGAGGCTACGTCCCCTTTAGACAAAAAAGGGAATCTCATGGGAGAGGCTGTTTCAGTGAGGGTAGGCGGAGATTTTAAAATGCTCTCTCCGGAAGAAGTCCAGTATATGGACGTCTCTCCGAAACAGATCGTAGGCGTTTCGGCTTCTCTGATACCGTTCCTCGAAAACGACGATGCAAACAGGGCATTGATGGGCTCTAACATGCAGCGGCAGGCTGTTCCGCTCCTGAGACCGGACGCTCCGGTCGTAGGAACCGGTATGGAAAGCGTTGCCGCAAGGGACTCGGGATGGCTGATTATGACAAAGAGATCCGGCATCGTAGAGAGCGTTGACGCATCGCGGATTGTCGTAAGGGTTACCGAGAGCGGAGGCGGCGTAGATATATATAACCTCGTCAAATTCCAGCGCTCGAATCAGGGAACCTGCATGAACCAAAAGCCTATGGTCAATGTTGGAAGCAGGGTCAAACGCGGAAGCATACTTGCAGACGGTCCTTCCACGGATATCGGAGAACTCGCGCTCGGCAAAAACGTTGTCGTCGCTTTCATGCCGTGGGGCGGATATAACTTCGAGGACGCCATTCTTCTGAGCGAGAGGCTTGTTAAGGATGACGTCTATACATCGATACACGTCGAGGAGTTCGAGGTGGAATCGAGGGATACAAAACTCGGGCCGGAAGAGATAACGCGCGATATTCCTAATGTCGGAGAAGAGGCGTTGAAAGACCTCGATGAAAGCGGCATAATCAGGATAGGCGCCGAGGTTGAGGCTGGAGACATACTCGTCGGCAAGGTTACGCCGAAGGGAGAGACGATGTTAACTCCCGAAGAAAAGCTACTGCGCGCCATATTCGGTGAAAAGGCCGAAGAGGTAAAGGAGAGTTGTCTATACGTTCCGCCCGGAATCGAAGGCGTTGTGGTAGATGTCAGGATACTTTCGAGAAAGGGAGTCGAGAAAGACGAGCGGACTAAGAGCATAGAGACGGACAGCATTAACGAACTCCAGAGGGACCTCGATGAAGAGATAAAGATTCTAAGGGAAGAAAAGGCCGGCAGGATAAGAAAGCTCCTCGCAGGGCAGAAGGTAATCGAAGATGTCAGGGACTCAAAGACGAAAGAGATTGCATGTCCCAAAGGCAAGAAACTTACGGAAGACCATCTCGAAAGGGTTAAGGACGACCACCTTTTGAGGATAAGGATCGACGATACGGATGTGAGGAACAAGATAGATGAGGTCAATATCGAGATCAATCAATATATAAAGTATCTCGATGCGCGCTACAACGAGAGGGTCGACAGGGTAAAGAAGGGAGACGAACTGCCTGCTGGAGTCAACAAAGTCGTAAAGGTATATATTGCCATGAAGAGGAAGATACAGGTGGGCGACAAGATGGCGGGACGGCACGGAAATAAGGGTGTCGTTTCTATGGTTCTTCCCGAGGAAGACATGCCCTATTTGCCCGACGGTACGCCTGTGGATGTGGTTTTGAATCCCCTCGGCGTCCCTTCGAGGATGAACGTGGGACAGATACTGGAGGCGCATCTGGGCTGGGCTGCGATGGCCCTCGGCCTGCATGTCTCGACCCCGGTTTTCGAGGGCGCTAAGGAAGATGAGATTAAAGACCTCATTAAGAAAGCCGGACTTACCCCATCCGGGCAGATAACGCTTTATGACGGAAAGACAGGGGAGCCGTTCAAGCGTCCTGTCACTGTGGGCTGCGTGTACATACTGAAGCTCCACCACCTCGTTGCCGACAAGATTCACGCACGCTCCATAGGCCCTTACTCGCTTGTTACGCAGCAGCCGCTGGGCGGCAAGGCGCAGTTTGGAGGACAGAGACTGGGTGAGATGGAAGTATGGGCGCTCGAGGCATACGGCGCCGCCCATACGCTTCAGGAATTCCTGACGGTAAAGAGCGACGACATCAGCGGAAGGTCCCGCATGTACGAGGCCATTGTGAAGGGAGACCCCGTGCTTGAGCCGGGCATCCCGGAATCATTCCATGTATTAATAAAAGAGCTCCAGAGCCTCGGCCTCGACGTAGAGCTTCTGGAGAAAAAGAGAAGCAGGGAGGAATAGATTGGTAGAAGACATTTACGCCCTATTTCAGAAGCCGAAAAACCCGAAAGATTTCGATGCAATACGCATAAAGCTTGCATCGCCGGAGAAGATAAGGGAGTGGTCTCATGGAGAGGTCAAGAAGCCGGAGACGATAAACTACCGTACCTTTAAGCCCGAACACGACGGCCTTTTCTGCGCCAAGATATTCGGGCCGGTGAAGGATTGGGAATGCCTCTGCGGAAAGTACAAGCGCATGAAGCACAGGGGCGTCATATGCGACAAGTGCGGCGTTGAGGTGATCCAGTCTAAGGTAAGACGTGAAAGGATGGGCCACATAGAGCTTGCAACCCCTGTCGCTCATGTATGGCTTTTAAGGGGAATTCCGAGCAGAATAGGAACGCTTCTCGATATGACCGTAAGGCAACTGGAGCGGGTGCTTTATTTCGAAGAATACATTGTCATCGACGCCGGAGATACGCCCTTAAAGGAAAAGGAACTTCTTTCGGAAGAGGAGTATAAAAAGAAGCTGGCCGAATATGGAAGCAAGTTCAAGGCAGGCATGGGAGCCGAGGCTATAAGGGAGCTTTTGAAACATGTAGATCTGGAATCGCTGGCAAAAGAATTAAAGGAAAAGATCGACGCTGTCTCATCCATAGGCGTGAAGAAGAAACTTACCAAGAGGCTTAAAATAGTAGAGGCCTTCATAAAATCGGCAAACAGGCCGGAATGGATGATATTGGACATAGTGCCTGTCCTGCCTCCCGACTTAAGACCCCTCGTGCCGCTCGATGGAGGCCGTTTCGCAACATCCGACCTCAACGACCTGTATAGGAGGGTCATAAACAGAAACAACAGGTTGAAGAGGCTTATGGATTTGAAGGCCCCGAGCGTCATAATAAAGAATGAAAAGAGGATGTTGCAGGAGGCGGTAGACGCCCTTTTCGACAACAGCAAAAAAGTAAAAGTCCTTAAGGCGGGCGGAAAGAGGGCGCTTAAATCCCTCAGCGACATGATAAAAGGCAAACAGGGACGATTCAGGCAGAACCTTTTAGGCAAGAGAGTCGACTACTCGGGCCGTTCGGTCATAGTCGTAGGACCCGAGCTTCAACTCAACCAGTGCGGACTTCCCAAGCGCATGGCCCTCGAGCTTTTCAAGCCGTTTGTCTTTTATAAATTAGAGGAAAAAGGCTATGCAACAACCATAAAGCAGGCAAAAAGACTTGTGGAGAAGGAGTCGCCTGAGGTATGGGACGCCCTCGAAGACGTTATTCAGGAGCATCCCGTACTTCTTAACCGCGCCCCGACCCTTCACAGGCTCGGCATACAGGCGTTCGACCCTATCCTTGTCGAGGGTAAGGCTATAAAACTTCATCCGCTTGTCTGTACGGCATTTAATGCAGACTTCGATGGAGACCAGATGGCCGTGCATGTGCCACTCTCGCTGGAGGCTCAGATCGAGGCCCGGGTGCTTATTCTGTCCGTCAATAACCTGCTTTCGCCTGCAAACGGCAAACCTATTATTGTGCCCACTCAGGATATGGTTTTGGGAATTTATTACCTAACAAAGCAGAAAAAGGGATCGCGCGGAGAAGGGAAGGTATTTGCCGACATAGAAGACGTGCGGGTAGCTTATGATTCCGGCGTAGTGGAAGAGCATGCCGGCATAAAGGTAAGGATAAACGGCGAGCGCGTAGAGACTATAGTTGGACGCGTATTGTTGAGCGAGATGCTCCCCAAAGGCGTGCCGTTTTCGATGATTAACAAGGAATTGACCAAAAAGGAACTGGGCAGGCTGATAGAGTATATACACAAGACAATGGGGAAACGGCAGACCGTTATATTCCTTAATAATCTTGAAAGACTCGGTTTCGGTTATGCCACAAAGTCGGGAATCTCTATATGCATCGATGATATGCATGTCCCGACAAAAAAGGCGGAGCTGATCAGGGAAGCCGAGCAGGAGGTCATGGAAGTTCAGAGGCAGTATGCCGATGGTCTCATAACTCAGGGCGAGCGGTATAACAAGGTCATCGATATCTGGGCGAACGTTACCGAAAGAGTTGCCGATGAGATGATGAAGGAGTTAGGCGCAGAGGACGGAAGACCGCTTTCAGAGGAAGACCTGCAGGAAAAAAGGTCATTCAACAACATCTTCATGATGGCGGATTCGGGAGCGAGAGGGAGCACGGCCCAGATAAGACAGCTTGCCGGAATGAGGGGACTTATGGCAAAACCTTCAGGCGAGATCATCGAAACGCCGATTACCGCAAACTTCAGAGAAGGATTGACCCCTTTACAGTATTTCATTTCTACCCACGGCGCGCGTAAAGGTCTTGCCGATACGGCATTAAAGACAGCCAATGCCGGTTATCTCACAAGGAGGCTTGTGGATGTCGCCCAGGATGTTATCCTATATGAAGTTGACTGCGGCACAAGGGAAGGCATTGTCGTTACGGCGCTTGTCGAAGGCGGCGAGATAATACAGCCTCTCGAGGACAGGATATTCGGGAGGACCCTTGCAGAGGCGCTGAAAGATCCGATTACGGGTGAAACTATCGCCGGCAGGAACCATGAAATAGATGACGACTTAGCTAAGAAGATTGTGGACGCGGGAATAGACAGGGTTAAGATAAGGTCGGTGCTGACATGCATCTCGAAAATCGGCATTTGCGCAAAATGCTACGGCAGGGATCTTGCAAGGGGCGAAGCTATCGAAATAGGCGAGGCTGTCGGTATTGTAGCGGCACAGTCCATCGGAGAGCCTGGAACGCAGCTTACAATGAGGACATTTCACATCGGCGGCGCGGCGACAAAGGTCATCGAACAGGCCACCCTCGAAGCGAAGAATTCAGGGTACGTGAAATTTATAGACCTTAACGCCGTCAAGAACAAAGAAGGCGTGCTTATAGTCCTCAACAGAAACGCCCTGATAGCCCTTGTGGACAAGTCCGGCAGGGAAAAGGAAAAATATAACCTTGTTTACGGCGCCCGGATATTTGTCGAGGATAAGCAGAAGATCGAGATAGGCCATCGTCTTGTGGAGTGGGATCCTTATTCCACGCCGATTCTGACCGAGATAGGCGGCAAAATAGCGCTCGGAGATATAACGGAAGGCATTACGGTCAAAGAGGAAGTGGATGATATTACAGGACTAGCCCATAAGGTCATTATAGACGGTCCCGCGAACATGAGGCCGAGGGTTTCCATTAAGGACGACCACGGCAGGACAGGGAAGATTCCTGGTACAAACAATCTCGCGCGTTATCTCTTGCCTGCAGGCGCCCATCTTCTTGTAGATAAGAACTATGCCGTAACTCCCGGTGATATACTCGCAAAGATACCGAGGGAGACGACAAAGACAAAGGATATTACGGGGGGTCTTCCGAGGGTGGCAGAGCTCTTCGAGGCGCGGAGGCCGAAAGAAGAGGCGATTGTTACCGAGATAGACGGCGTTGTAGAATTCAAGAGCGCTGAAAAAGGAAAGCGCGTTGTGGTAGTAAAAGGCGGCAATGAGGCGCGGGAATATATGATCCCCAAGGGCAAGCATGTGACGGTGCACGAGGGAGATTGGTTGAAGGCCGGAGAGCCGCTTATGGACGGCGCTGTAAATCCTCACAGGATTTTAGATATTTTAGGCCCGAAAGAACTTCAGAGATACCTTGTCGACGAAGTGCAGAAGGTTTACAGGCTGCAGGGAGTTGCCATAAACGATAAGCATATAGAGGTTATAGTCCGCCAGATGATGAGGAAGATACGCATCGAAGAGCCGGGAGACACTACTTTCCTCATCGGAGATGAGATCGATAGGATGGTCTTTACGGAAGAGAATGAAAGGGTTAAGGCAGACAAAGGCAAGGCCGCACGCGGCAGGCCGCTGCTTCTGGGCATTACCAAGGCCTCCCTCGCGACCGAAAGCTGGGTGTCCGCAGCATCTTTCCAGGAGACCACGAGGGTCCTCACGGAGGCTGCATTGAGCGGCGCGGTGGATGATCTGAAAGGATTGAAGGAAAACGTTATTATGGGAAGGCATATCCCTGCCGGTTCGGGAATGCCGGTTTACAGGGACACCTTCATCAAAGGCGACTTCTATTCCATGCAGCTTGAACAGGAAACAGCGGTAGAAGAAGAGTAAAGGGTCTCGAAGATAAATAGCAAAAGAAAAGGGTCATGGAATATCCATGACCCTTTTTTGCTATAATCTTAAGTATGTCAGGTCAGCTGCGTTTCATAGCCGACGTCATGTTGGGCAGCCTTGCAAAATGGCTCAGGATTTTGGGTTTTGATACATCGTATTTCAGGACAATAGATGACAATGAAATCATAAGAATTGCAAAACAGGAACAGAGGGTCTTGCTTACGAGGGATACGCGTCTTGTGAAAAGCAAAAAGGTCTCAAAGCATATTCTTATAAAGGCCAATGACATGCCCGGACAATTGAAAGAGGTTTTAAAATCTTTGCCCCTTGCCCCCCATGGGTCTTCGACTTGCCCCTTGTCCCTGCCTTTTACCCGCTGCTCAAAGTGTAACGGCGAATTGGAGTTCTCCGATAAAGAGTCCGTTTCCGGCAACGTGCCTGAGCATGTGTTCTTGAATTTCGATTCTTTTCTTAGATGCGGGGATTGTGGTAAAGTTTACTGGGAAGGCTCGCATAAGAAATTAATTGATGGGCAAATACGGAAGGTTTTAGGGGAGATTGATACCCATTGGAAGATCTCAGGAAACGGCTGATACTTGCATTATCGCTCTTAGTCTTTATTGTATTCTTCGGAACCATCGGCTACATGGGCATAGAGGGGTGGAGCTTCCTTGATGCCCTTTACATGACTGTCATAACGCTTGCAAGCGTCGGATATAAGGAAATCCATGAACTCTCTTTAAACGGGAGGGTTTTTACTATTGTCCTTATAATAAGCGGGGTAGGCACCGTGACTTTTGCGGTTACGGCAGGCGCAAAGCTTGTGTTAGAAGGGGAGTTTAAAGAAATATTCGGGAGGAAGAGATTGGAAAAGAAAATAAAAGAACTCAAAAATCACTATATTGTCTGCGGTTACGGCAGGATGGGGAAGATAATATGCAGGGAACTTAAAGAGAAACACATAAAATTTGTGGTGATCGAAAAACAGTTCCGACCCCTCGATGAAAGAGGCGATATGCTCATTGTGGAGGGCGACGCCACAAGGGATGAAATTCTCAGGGAAGTGGGCATAGAACGGGCAAAAGGATTGATATCCGTTCTGCCGACAGATGCTGAAAATCTCTTTGTCGTATTAAGCGCGAGGGAGCTTAATCCTCAATTGTTTATCGTTGCGAGGGCCGGAGAAGAGGGCTCCGAGCAGAAGCTCATGAGGGCCGGCGCCGACAGGGTTGTATCTCCGTATCATATTGGCGGGCTAAGGATAGCGCATACGGTTTTAAAGCCTGCTGTAGTGGATTTCATAGAGTTTGCGACAAAGAGCGGAAATATATACCTCCAGATGGAGGAGATAGCGATCCGTGAAGATTCCAAACTTGCGGGGCTGACATTGGATGAGTGCGGCATCGGAAAGGATCTGGGCATTATAGTTGTGGCGATAAAGAAGCCTACCGGAGATATGAAATTCAATCCCACCTTCAGAACCGCCATAAAGGCCGGAGATACGTTGATAGCCCTCGGCGAGATATCTAAACTGAAGATCCTGGAAGACATGACCGGATCCCGTCGATAACGCATGAAGAAATTCCGGCCAGATTTCCACAAACTACTGTCTAATCTCTCCGATCATCTAAAGGGTTTTATTCTCGCTGCCATTGTAATAGTTGCCGTCTTAGGTGTAATTGTGGGTTACCGTTATTATAGCTATACGCAGGATGAACCACAGTATTGCGCATCGTGCCATCTTATGAAGGAGGCCTTTGCCGAGTGGCAGAGGGGAAGACATAGGGATGTTGTCTGCCAGAGGTGCCACCATCTGAGCGTTTTTGAACAGAACAAGCTGCTGGTGGCCTTTGTTGTAAAAGGCAAAGAGCCTCTTTCACAGACACACGGCAGGGAAAAGCCGTGGAAGGAATGCAAGGGATGCCATATGGATGAGATGTCTCAGGGGTCTGTAACCCTGAATAAATCTTATGGACATGCAAGGCATGTCTTTATGCAGAGGATTGATTGTAAGATATGCCATAAAGGGACGGTTCATGACTTCCATCCTAACGAAGAATCATGCCGGACGTGTCATCAGGACAAAGGCGTAAACGGAATCGGCATGGAGGCGTTCTCATGCCTTAAATGTCATTCCTTCTCGGAAAATACTCCGTCTATGATTCCCAAAGATAGGTGCACAAAATGTCATACCGGCATTCCCAAGAAGGGGCCGATGTCTGAACTCCTTTGCCATCAGTGTCATAGACCCCATGGAAACATTAATCCTACATCTGCCACATGTGTCAGTGAATGCCACAGCAACGAGGCGGCTGTAGGACAACACGGGATTCACATAAAAAAGGGACTTGACTGCCTTTACTGCCATAAAGCTCACAAATGGATTGTCGGAATTGAGAGGGCAAAATCTTTATGCAGCAAATGCCATGCATTCAAAGACCCGAAGCTTTTTATTTACTGATTGTATGATAAGTTTTAGTTATAATAAGTATAGGCGGGCGTTAAATGAATATCGATAAACTCAGAAACCTCGATCCTAAAAGACGATTCGGTCTCCTGCTGATTCTTATTTATATTATCTCCCTTCCCGTAATTTCTACTATCACATATTTTATTCTGCGGCAGAATGCGATTAATTATGCCTATCAGGCGAGCAGACTATATATTGCCGCCATAGATGCGGTAAAGCAGTATGTGGAGGATGAATTAAGACCCGTCCTAAGAAAAGAGCTGCCGCACAAATTTATACTCGAAGGAATGTCGAGGTCTTATGCTGCCGGGAGCACTGCAAGGAGAATACTGCAGGGATTCCCTGATTATATTTTCAAAAACGCATCTATAAACCCGATGAACTTAAAAAATATGGCAGATGATTTTGAAGGAGGAGTAATCAATGATTTTAGGACAAAGAAGGACATCAAGGAATGGAAAGGTTTTATATCAAAGGAAGGCTACGATTACTATGTTATTGCCCGCGCCGGCACGCCTCTAAAGGAGAGCTGCCTTTACTGTCATGGCGACCCTGCAACGGCTCCAAAAGAGGTGACTAAAAGATATGGCACAACATCCGGATACTACATGAAGGCAGGCGAAACGGTAGACGCGCTTATAGTATACATACCCATTCATATCCCGCTTGAAAACGCAAGAAAAGCCGTTGCGATTTTTATCGGCATTTATACGATATTCTTCGGTATTGTTTTATGGCTCATCAACAGAAGATTCGGGTGGTTTTACGAGAAAATCTCATCGGATAAGGAGACGATTGAAAATATAAGTAAAGAGATTTTAAATCTGAATCGCGAAATGGAGGACATAGTTGCTGAAAGAACTATGGGTATGGTAGGTCTGAGGGTTGCCGACCGCATCAGAAACCCGGTTACGGTTATCGGGGGACTCTGCCGTCAAATATTTAAAAAGGATATAGAGGGCGTCCCGAAGGAGAAGATTCAGGACATCATGGATGAGTGCCAGAAAATGGAAAAGATTGTTGCCGATTTCGATGAATTGGTAAGGGGCAAGAGATTTCTCTTCAAGCGCGAGGACCTTAATGAAATCGCATATTCCACAATTCGTCTTATAGAGCATGAGATAAAAGACAGGGATATTGGACTTATTATCAATTTATATGATAAGCCCTTAATGTTTAATGCGAATAGGCAGTTGATAAAAATAGCCGTAAGACATATTCTCGGTAACGCTGTCGATGCCGTTCAGCCTGGAGGAAAAATAACTATTTCATCAGGCGTAAAAGGAGAGAATATATTTCTAACGATCACGGACACCGGGAAGGGGATGACCTCAGAGGAGCTGCATAGGATATTTGAACCATTTTACAGCACAAAGGGAAGAACAGGGATGGGACTTCCACTTGTCAGACAGATCATCGCAGAACATATGGGAGAGATTATAATAGACAGCAATCCGAACATCGGGACCACTGTCGAGTTTGCCTTCCCCACGCGGTGGAGAGAGACAGCCGTAGAAGACGTGAGCGAATAAGCCTTGCAGTTAAATTTTTTTGCATTTTTGCAAATAAAAACCCCGTTTTTGCAGTTCTGCAAATTTGTTTAGCCTGAAAATCCTTAAAAATCAACATAATATAATTTGGCATGGGATATGCTTATTATATTGGCAAGAACGAAGAAAGGAGGTACAAGAAGATGAAAACAAGGGAGACGGCAAAGAAAGGATTATATATCGGCGCAGGGGCAGGATTAGTCCTGTTCGCAATAGCGGGGTTGCTTCCGGGGTCATTCATAGGAGGGGTGATAGGGCTTAATTTAGCCGGAAGTATGTTCGGAACGCCTCTCGAATCGGCAATACTGCCGAGGATGATAGTCGGAGTATCGATGGTATTGGGCATACTGGTGTCGGGATTAGTATTTGTGGCAGGGACATCGATACTCGGGTGGGCGGCTGGATATGCGATAGATGCGGTGAGAGCCGTCAAAGAGACCAGGACAACCGGAATGGAAGCAACAGTAAAAGCAAAGTAAAAAACTGACAGTTGTCAGCTTATAGCTAAAAAGGAGGTTAGTCATGAAAGCGAGAGAAGAGATGGTAAGGATGGGGACAAAGATAGGAGCGGCGCTGGGAGGCGTAGCCTTCCTGATCTTCGGAATAATCCCCGGGTTTTACTT
>JACREW010000104.1 GCA_016212685.1 Nitrospirota bacterium | reverse complement strand
TCGTATTTTGCTAATCGGACATTCTCCCGAAAGAAACAAAAAGGGAGATCATTAAAAGTCTCGTTGCATTGAAAGAAAGTGATAGCATCGCTTCAATCGATAAAAATATGGTGGGATTCGCTGCTGCCGAAGACAGGGACTTCGATGTCATCAGGGTCATGATCAAAAATCTTACAGGAAGGGATTACATAGAATACGGACCGAGAACGATAAAGGTGGCGGTGCTTCCCCTTTATTCGGCAATAACGCTCTATGACCGGTACGATCCCCTGATGAGATACCTTTCATATAAAACAGGATACGAGTTTAAGCTCGTAATACCCAAGGATTTCGAAGACTTCATGCAAGTGGTCAAAAGCGGCAGTGTCGATTTTTCTTATCAGAACCCGTACATCTTTGCGCTTATCGACAGGGAAAGGGACATAAAACCTCTGGTAACGACCATCGGCGAAGACAACCCTCCGGATGAATGGATGGAGGGCGGAGACAGGTTCAGGGGAGTTATCATAGTCCGCAATGACAGCAAGATTAAAGAGGTAAGGGAATTGCGGGATAGAAAAGTTCTTATCACGTCCCCTAAATCGGCAGGCGGTTATCTTTCACAGAGGCTGTTCCTTCTGAAACTCGGCATAGATACCGAAAGAGACCTGAAGATCATAGATGCTAAAAGACAGGAAAACGTAATCCTTGGTGTTTACAGGGGCGAGGCGGATGCCGGATTTGTGCGCGAGTCGGCGCTTGTCGTATGGAAAGATGCAGTGGACATGAAGAAGATACGGGTGCTTGTAAAAACAGCCTCGCTGCCGAACTGGCCGTTTGCATTGTGCAGGGATATAAAACCGTCTCTTGTCAATTATGTCAAGGACCTTCTGGTGGGCATGCAGGATAAAGAGATACTATGGGCGGCGAAGATAAAGGGCTTCAGGACCGCCGATGATGCCGAGTTCGATGCCCTGATGAAGTATTGATTATATGAGAGAGACTATTAAAAAAGTATTCCGAAAGTTAAGCCTCGTCCAGAAGTTCTCTGTGGCTGTTATCGCCCTCATCTTCATTATCATGATCATAATCAACGCCTTCATCAGCACCTACCAGAGGAGGGCGCTGGGGACAGAGATGGATAATAACCATCTCGTGGTGGTACGGAACCTTGCTAAGGATGCCGTCGAACCATTGATATTTAAGGATCCTTTACGGCTCGACGAGATGGTCAGACTAACCGCGCATGCGCCTGGGTGCGCCTATGCGGGCATAGTCGACCGCAATGAAAGGATCGTTGCCCACACGGATCGTAAACTGTTAGGACAGGCTCTGCGTGCCTGGATGCGTGATTATACGGATTTTGCAGTAAAAGAATATATCCGCTACAATGCAGCAGATGATATAAAGGAGATAATAGTTCCGGTGAAGGCCGGATACGAGGTTGTCGGAACGGTCGTAGTGGGTTTCTCAAAGGACAGTGTCGAAAGGGTTATAGAGGATAACCTGATGGGTCTTAAACATAATGTGCTTTTAATCTCGGGCATTATGATGTTCATCGGCGTATGGGGGGCCTTCGGCCTTGCAAGGCTTTTGACAACGCCCATGAAAAAGCTGAAGGATAAAATGGAACTTGTTCAGGAAGGAAATCTCGATGTCGAGGTGCCCAATGATCATATATCCAGCTGCCGGGACATGCTCGGATGCCGGGCAAAGGAATGTCCCGCCTACGGTAAAAAGAGGTGCTGGACTATATCGGGAACCATGTGTTACGGAGGGATTCAGGGGGATGTTTTTGAAAAGATCGGCGGGTGCAAGAATTGCATAGTTTACAAGGAATCATGCGGAGATGAGATTGGAGAGCTCATAGAGGTCTTCAATCAGATGATAAAAAAGCTTAGAGACAGCATGAGGGAGCTGGAGGAGACCGGTAAAGAAAATGCCCGCCTCGAAAAACTCTCCGCCCTCGGTGAGATGTCCATGACGGTTGCCCATGAGATTAAAAACCCGCTTAATGCTATTCGAGGCGCTGCTTCGTATCTTCAGGCCAATTTTAAGGGAGAGGTCTTGAAGGAGTTCCTTTATATTATCGAAGAAGAGACCGTGCGGTTGAACGAAATTGTGACGAGCGTTTTAAGATTTTCGAGGCCGTCTCCTCTTAATTTGCAGGTCTCGGACATGAACAGGGTCGTGAGCGAGACGGTTGAACTTATCAGACAGGAGGCTACGGAAAATAACGTCGAGGTCATAATGTCGCTCGATGAAAGAATTCCTCCATTTAAATTCGATGCGCAGCAGTTGAAACAGGCGCTCCTCAATATTATCGTCAACTCCCTCGATGTAACAAAGGCAGGGGATACCGTTAAAATTACTACAGGGAGTTTTGACTCACGTGCGCTTGTCGTGGTAAAAGATACGGGCGCCGGCATAAGAGGGGATGTAATCTCCGAGATATTCAAGCCGTTTTTTACTACAAAGACGCGTGGATCGGGACTCGGCCTCGCCTGTGTGGAAAGGATCGTAAAAGACCATAAGGGAGAAATATCGGTAAAGAGCGAAATCGACAGGGGAACGGAGTTTATAATTACCATGCCGGTATTGAATTAATATGAAACATACATGAGCTGTTGGCTCACAAAGGAACATGAAAATTATAACGCCCTCCCCTTCATCCCCTCCCATCAAGGGAGGGGAGATAAGTTAGTTCCCTCTCCCCTTGTGGGAGAGGGTTAGGTTGAGGGGAATTTGAAAGGTATTTTCAGATGAACAATAATAAAGGCACTATACTGCTCGTTGATGACGAGGTTAACATCCTGAAGGTCTTGTCGGCCATTCTGAAAAAGAACGGCTACGATGTCCACACGTCAAAGAGCGCTGAAGAGGCTGCAGACAGGATATCGAAGGTTCATCCCGATGCCGTTATTTCCGATTACAGGCTTCCCGGCATGAGCGGAGCCGGACTTTTGGATGTGTTGAAAGGAAAAGGCTCTCAAGTTCCCGTAATACTGCTTACTGCTTACGGCTCTATAGAAAAGGCTGTGGATGCCATGAGAAAAGGGGCATTCAACTATCTCACAAAGCCTGTAAATACCGATGAACTTCTCACCGTTACACGGGAGGCCGTGGAAAAGCACAGGCTCTTGCTTGAGAACATATCCCTTAAGTCCCAGTTGCGAGAGCGCAACAGTTTTAAGAATATAATCGGTAAGAGCCATGTTATGCAGGACATCTTCAATCTGATAGAGACGGTGTCAAAAAGCAATTCCAATGTGCTTATAACCGGCGAAAGCGGAACAGGGAAAGAGCTTGTGGCACGCGCAATCCATTATGAATCCGCCCGCACAAACGGCAAGTTTATTCCCATAGACTGCGCCGCGTTGCCGGAGGAACTCCTTGAGAGCGAACTCTTCGGGCATGAAAGGGGCGCGTTCACCGGGGCCTATCAGCAGAAGACAGGCCAGATCGAGATTGCCGGCGGCGGCACGGTGTTTTTAGATGAAATCGGCGAACTCTCTCCGAATATTCAGAAGAAATTTTTGAGATTTTTGCAGGAGCGGGAGATATTGAGGGTCGGCGGGAAAAACAGGATAAAGGTGGATGTGAGAATTATTGCGGCAACGAACCGCGATCTCGAATCGGAAATTAAAAAGGGAAATTTCAGGGAAGACCTTTTTTACAGGCTCAATGTTGTCACCATATATGTCCCGCCTTTGAGGGAAAGAAAGGATGATATTCCCATACTTGCCGGCCATCTCCTTAATAAATTCAATAAGGCCAACAACAAGGCTATAACAGGGCTGGACAGCGAAGCTATGAGGATGTTTATGGAATACGACT
The DNA here is from genome assembly GCA_016212685.1 of Nitrospirota bacterium. Classification (GTDB taxonomy): domain Bacteria; phylum Nitrospirota; class Thermodesulfovibrionia; order Thermodesulfovibrionales; family Dissulfurispiraceae; genus GWB2-47-37. The sequence goes on along the minus strand of JACREW010000104.1, from coordinate 4,733 downwards.
GGCCGGGAAATGTGAGGGAGTTGGAAAATGTGATAGAACGGGCGGTTGTTTTATGCCCCGCCGATGTAATTACGACGAGATACCTGCCGCGGTCGATCCGCGAGATACATGCTGCCGATAGAAATATCCCGGAGGAGTTTAATCTCATAGAGACCGAAAAGAGGCTCCTCCTCAGCGCCCTCGAAAAAACATCATGGAACCAGACAAGGGCAGCCGAAATACTCGGCATATCGAGGAAACAGCTCAGGACAAAGATGAAACACCACGGACTCCTTCCCGAATAATTCTTGTTTGTCCCACATGGGACAATCCCGTATCGCCTTTTGTCCCATTCAGGACAGAAGCGCACCTTCGGATTAATCCGATTATCTCAGCAAATCGTTTATTTATAGGCGTTAAGAGCATTTTTATGTCTTGAGAATAAATGGCATAGTTATTGCCTTATTTACGGAAGACTAAAGTTTAGAGGGGGTGGTGGTCTGGTAGGTTGATCGCACATGCGGTTCAACCCGGTAACAGGCGGGGGAATTCTTCGGGGCATTTCTCCGGAGGTTGGCGTGTAGTTACTTCGATAATTAAGGAGGGATTTTATGAAGCGTTTTTGGGTATCGATGGTTATCGCATTAAGCGCTACGGTATTTATGTTTTACCAGAGCGGCGCCTTTGCCGAAAAACCTAAAGAGACAAAGGCTCCTGTTGCAAAAGAAGAAAAGAAGGCAGAGGCAAAGGCAGAGCAGAAGCCTGAGATGAAATTGGACATGTCTGTTGCGCCGACTATTCAGATAGACAAAACATCATTGGATAACGGCGGAACGATTACCGTTACCGGCAATGCTCCGGCAGGCAAGCAGGTATATCTCGAGGTGTGGGCTGAAAAAAAAGTTCGTGCCTCAAGGTTCGATGCAGAGGTCGACAAAGAGACCGGCAAAAGGCCGTACATACTTTATATGACCTACGAAATGCCTGCCCATTATAAAATTTATATTCCTAAGGATAAGAAAGAAGACCTTGAAAAGATAAAGAAAGAGGGTAAGAAATGGGCTTATTCAAAGGCGCTTAAAGATCTGGGCGCAGATATTGTCTACTCTACCCCCGCAAAGGCAAAAATCGATAGATACCAGGCTACCCTCATGGGAAGCATTATAGGTTCACGCGGAGATATGCTTGCCGCGATGGATGAAAAAGAAAACAAGAAGCGCTCCATGCAGCTTGTAAAGGCAAGATTTAGAAGCCCCGGCAAGGTATTGGCGCCTACAGTGGAGGTTAGTCCGGATGGATCGTATAAAGCTCAGGTAACGATCCCTAAAGGCTCTGCTCCCGGAAAATATAGCATAGTGGCGGCGGTGGACAAGAATGCGAAGAGCCAGCCTGTAACCGTCGAAAATAATGTCAACTTCCCTAACGTCTATCTCAGCAACGCCGGCACAAGCCTGAACCTCTTCGGCCCATTCCTCCTCACGCTGGGCATCGCCATATTCGGGGTTTTAATGGGCGCAGGCGGAGGTTTTATCATGAACCCATTACTGGTTTCCATATGGCCTTTGCCGCATACCATAGTAGCGGGAACAGTTATGCCTACAGTCCTCTTCTCACAGGGAAGCGGCATTTACAATTATTCAAAAATCAAGTTCATAAGCTGGAAGTTAGGCGTCGGCATCGGGCTTGCGATGGTACTGGGAGGCTTTATAGGGCCTAAATTAACGGAGATGATTACCCTCGATCAGTTTAAATTTGTTTTCGGATGGATATTGATTATACTGGCAGCCCTGATGTTCTGGCAGACAACACCCGGATACATAGCAAAGAACAAGAAGGAGCAGGCAATCCTTAAGGAGTTCAAGAAAAAGGCAGAAGAAACTGCAAAGGCAAAATAGAAAGGAGGAATATTATGGTAGTAGAATTCTGGGGACACGAATTTAAGGTAAATATAGTTTTAGGATGTATTGGTGGATTTCTGATTGCGATAGTCTCATCCATGTTTGGATTCGGAGGTGGACCATTCATGGTTCCATTAATGACCGTCGGGTTGGGACTCCCTATGTATGTTGTGGTCGGCAGTTCGCTTCTGGCGATATTTTTCAATACGCTCATGGGAACCATGCGCCACTATCAGTTCGGTAACTTCGACCTGCTTTTCTTTTTGATAATGTTCCCTGCGGCGATACTGGGCGGCTTTATAGCGCCACAGATAGCAAAGAGGGTGAGCCCTCTTACGGTTAAAAGGGTAGCGGTCGCAGGGCTTGTGCTTCTTGCGCTGAATTTGTTGGGAGTATATTAGAGTTTAAGAGTTAGGAGTTGAGGAGTTGGGAAGCCCCCTAACTCCTTAACTCCAAAACTTATAAAAACGGAGGATTTGAGATGGGAGAAACAAAATCTGTATACAGTATGTGTGGTATGTGCGCTGTCCGCTGCTCTATAAAGGTAGAGGTAGAGGACGGCGTGGTCAAATGGATCGAGGGGAACCCTCACGAGCCCGGGCTGGAAGGAAGCCTCTGCGCAAAGGGGTCTGCAGGCCTTGCCTTTGAATACGATACGGAGCGTCCTCAATACCCGATGATAAGGGACGGTGAAAGGGGCTCGGGGAAATGGAAGAAGGTAACATGGGACGAAGCCCTCGATTACATAACGGGAAAACTTAAAGGGATAACGGAGAAATACGGCGGGAAGGCCATAGCACTTTCCGATAGGAGCGGCCCTTTTACCGACCTTACAACAAGTTTCTTAAAGGCAGTGGGTTCGCCCAATTACTTCAGCCATGACGATACATGCGGCAAAAATGTGGATATGGCATGCAAGAGCCTCTTTGGATTCGGCGGTCGTGGCGAGTTTATTTATGACCTTACGAATGCAAAACATATAGTGCTCTATGGACGGAATATTCTCGAGTCGCTTCAGGTTAAGGAAGTGAATAACGTGCTGGATGCCCTGGATAAAGGGGCAAAGCTTACGTATATAGATATCAGGGCAAATGTCACTGCGTCGAAGGCCGACAGATTTTTTATGATAAGACCGGGCACGGATTATGCGCTCAACCTCGCCCTTATTAATGTCATATTGAAAGAAAGGCTCTATGATATAGATTTTGTAAATAAAAATGTGACAGGACTGGCGGATCTCGAGAGCTTTGTAGTGCAGTATACGCCTGAGTGGGCGGAAAAGGAGACAGGGATACCGGCACAGGAGATTATCAATCTTGCGCGTGATATAAGCAATGATAAGCCCAAAGTAATATTCCATCCCGGCTGGATGCTCGCGCGATACTTTGACTCTTTTTACCTCAGCAGGTCCATTTACATTCTTAATGTCTTAATGGGAAACATTGAAACAAAGGGCGGGTTGATCATCGCAAAAGGACCTGGTGACGCTGGAAAGAAACCGTTAAAATCCCTCGGTGCAAATATGCCGGCCGTCAAGGATAAGATAGTGGACGCGGCCATGCCCGGCAGGACATTCGGAACAGGTCATCTCGTAAATTTATATAAGGCGATAAAAACAGGAGAGCCTTATCCCATAAAGGCATTCTTCGCCTATCGCTTTGATCCGATAGCCTCGCTCCCGGACCCGGAAGCCCAGAAAAAGGTATTAGACAATTTAGATCTGCTAATTTCCATAGATGTGAACTACAGCCAGACAGGCTGGTATTCCGACGTGATACTTCCTGAATCCACGTATCTCGAGAGGTCCAACATCATAGGGACAGCAAAAGGGCCGAAACCGTCATTTATAATGAGAAGGCAGGCCATTCCGCCGAGATATGACAGCAAACCTGCATGGGAGATTTTCACTCTTTTAGCCCAGAGGATGGGCGCAGGCGAATATTTCCCGTATAAGAGCATCGAGGACATCTGGAACTATCAGCTCGAAGGCACGGGAGTTAAGATAGAAGATTTCAATACCAAAGGTTCCGTAAGCCTTGCAAAGGATCCGATACTTAAGGACAGGAATGACTTGAAGTTCAATACCCCTTCGGGGAAGATCGAATTTATCTCTCAGGAGCTTGCAAAGGAGGGATTTGAATCTTTTAAAACGTATGCAACTCCTAAGAGACCCGAAAAAGGCGCTTTTAGGCTCACTTTCGGCAGGAGCGCCATCCATGCCCATGCGCAATCGCAAAACAATATATATCTGAATGAACTCATGCCCGAGAATGTCCTGTGGATAAACGAGGATGAGGCAAAGGGCTTAGGCATAAAGGATAGAGACATGGTGGAGGTTTCTTCAAACGGATACAGCGGAAAGATGAAGGCTAAAGTAACGCCTTTTATACATCCGGAGGCCATTTTTATGGTGCACGGATTCGGCAGTGAAATACCCCTTAAGACAAGGTCGTATAAAAAGGGGCTGAGCGATACGAAGCTTGAAATAGGATTGCTCGAAACGGTTGACCCTGTGGGCGGCGGCGTCGCTTATCTTGAATGTTTTGTAGGCGTTAAGAAAGCATAAGGAGGAGTTAAAGATGAGCATATATTACATTCATCAGGATCAAAAAAGATGCATAGGCTGCTATGCATGCGAGGTTCACTGTAAGACAAAAAATAATGTTCCAGCCGGACCGAGATTTTGCAGGATTATCCCTGTAGGGCCTAAGATGGTAGGCAATATTCCGAGGACGCAGTTCATCTTTATGCCCTGCTTTCACTGCGAAAAGCCGTGGTGCGTATCCGCATGTCCCACCGGCGCAATGCAGAAAAGGTCAAAGGACGGCATCGTCTTTGTCGAACAATCTCTGTGCG
>JACREW010000098.1 GCA_016212685.1 Nitrospirota bacterium | reverse complement strand
AGCTGATAGCTTCTGTATTTGAAGAAAAAATGTCCTGTATTTATGAACCTGTCTTTAAGCAGCATGTCAGATTATTCTCAACGCTAATAACATTCCAATTATTATTATAGTAGCAGCCACATATATTTTAAAAGTTTTGAGAGAAATTTTCTTTAAAAACTTTTTCCCTGCAAAGGTGCCTGCGAATGCCGATACGGTTGTTATGAGTAAGAGGATTACATTGTCGGCAAGCACGTCTTTGTTGCTGAAAATATAAATAGGAATCCTTGTTACATCTACAACCGATGCAATTATGGCTGCTGTGGCGACAAATGTCTCTTTCGGGATGTTGTAATTGAGGAGGTATGCGCTTCTTATCGCTCCCTGATTGCCGACAAATCCTCCCAAAAGCCCTGAAAGAAAGCCGCCGATAAAATCTATCTTTTGCGGAAGCCTAATTTTATCCCCGAATCCGGTCGCCTCTTTCAAACCGAGGAATATCAGGGATGCGCCGAGCAAAATCTTTACAAGGGACGAATCCATCCTCCCCTGAAAGAATGCCCCGATAAATGCCCCAATGAGCGTTAAGACGCCGAAGCGTTTTAGAATATCGATGCTTATATGCCTGCTGAAAAGAGAAATTTTCAGGAGATTGTTCGAGAGATGCACCACGGCTACTATCAGTATGGCGATCTTTACGTCGTAAAATATGAGGAATACAGGCGTTAAAATAGTGCCGAGCCCGAAACCTGTCATTAGTGTGAATGCCGCCGATAGAAATGCCGCCAAGATCGGGATCAAGATATTTATCTCCACTATTCCATCACCTCACTTACCAGTTCGTTTATTCTCTCCCTAATCTTTATTAATGCCTTTGCTCCCTTGGGAGTTGTCTTGTAATACTTTCTTATCTTCCCGTCAATATTCTCTGCATGCGATTTTAAGAGTTTTTCCTCCTCAAGTTTGTGAAGAATAGGGTAGAGCGTTCCCGGACTCAGCTTGTATCCGTGTCTGCCGAGTTCCTCTATGAGCCACAAGCCATAGACCGGCTCCTTCGCCGCATGGTGCAGGATGTGGATCTTTATAAACCCTAAAAAAAAGTCTCTAAGCATTTTTATATTTATTTTTAAGTTTATTTTTGTTTATTATATCGTAATTCGATAACGAAATACAATAATATAAATTATTAAATACAGGAGGTATTCGAGGTGAGTGATAACAACCGGGAAAATAAAAACGGCATCGTTGAATTAATTAAATTATTCCTGAAACTTGGAACAACGGCATTCGGCGGGCCGGCTGCGCACATTGCCATGATGGAAGAGGAGGTCGTGCATCGCAGGAAGTGGATAACGAGGGAGCATTTCCTTGACCTTGTCGGAGCTACTAACCTCATACCCGGACCTAATTCAACTGAGATGGCGATCCATATCGGATATATCAGGGCAGGAGTTTTGGGCCTTATTGCTTCAGGTCTGTCATTCATACTGCCTGCAGTGCTTATCACAGGGACACTTGCATGGGTGTATGTCAGCTTCGGATCTATCCCGCAGGCGGCGCCCTTTCTTTTCGGCATCAAGCCTGCAGTCATCTCAGTTATACTCGTAGCTGTTGTTCGCTTGGGCAGGACAGCAGCAAAAAACATGCAATTGGCGGTTATTGGATCTGCGGCTGCCGCTGCATCCCTAATGGGGGCAAACGAGATTCTATCTTTGCTCTCAGGCGGCATCATCGGGATTATTATATACGGAATAAAGAAATCGGATGGCAAAAGAATTTCAGGCTGGATAATTCCACTCTTAGGCCAGATATCTCTCATATTCAAGAGCAGTGAAGCAAAGGCAGCAATGGCGGTTTCGACTGCAGGAATTGCCGGTATATCTCTTTCGAAATTAGGGCTATTCTTTCTTAAGGTAGGTTCTGTTCTCTACGGAAGCGGTTATGTCCTTATTGCCTTCCTTGAAGGCGGGCTTGTGAAAGACTACGGGTGGTTAACGCAGCAGCAACTGCTCGATGCCGTTGCTGTCGGACAATTTACGCCAGGCCCTGTCTTAAGCACTGCGACTTTTGTTGGTTATGTTGTTTCAGGTGTGCCCGGAGCTTTGGTATCTACCGCTGCTATATTTCTTCCCTCATTTATTTTTGTCCTTCTGCTTAATCCTATCATCCCGCGCCTCAGGGCATCAAAAATGATGTCGGCATTTCTCGATGCCGTGAATGTCAGCGCCATTGGATTGATGGCTGCCGTAGTCATTCACCTTGCCGGTGCAGCGCTTACGGACTGGAGGGCGATTTTGATAGGTTTAGCCGCCGCCACGGCAGGATTGCGTTTCAAGATAAATGCCGCATGGCTGGTGGCTGGTGGGGCGGTTGCAGGTTGGTTCTTACAGATTATTTTCGGGTGATACGCTTCTCATAATAAGTGAAAGAGGGGCAGGTACACAACCTGCCCCTCTTAGCTTAAATGTTTATAGGCCTTCTACATTGTGGCACTTGCCGCATGCATCTGTGTATGGGATCGGCATTGCCTTTCCGGGTTCAACGCCTTTCACTCCGGCATTGTCCTTTCTCGGGACGTCAAAGAGGTGAGAGGTGACGTCGTTCATCCAGTAGTTCTTGCCGTCTTTCCTCGCGAGGCCTTTGCGGAACCCTGCGCCTGTCTGCATGGTCTTTGTATTGTGACAGTCTATGCAGTTTATCTTCATCTCATGCGGCATGCCGACCTTGGCTGCGGTATGGGCCTTGATATCGGATTTATCCTTATGGCAACCGATGCAGAGGTCGCCATTCTTAACCTCAGCCTTAGCCTGATGACTCATCGCGTTCTTGCCGTGCGGGTCATGGCAGTTAGCGCATGATAACAACTGATTTCCGTTCCTGTATTTCTTAGACTGGATAAAGTCCGTATACTGCTGGTGATGCGATTTGGAATGTATCCCATCCGCCCAGTAGTCTTTCTTAGCTGCATCTTCCCGTGTCGTGTAGTTTGTCAGGTAATCGTTTCTGCTTGTTCCGGGCAGCATCATCTTATTTTCCTTATTCACAGGCTGGTCATTGTTCAGGTTTCCTTGAGGCCTGCTGTGGCACTGTCCGCAGATCACGGATGCCCTCTCGGTTGACAGTTTTCCGGGGCTTACGATAGTTGACGCTTTCTTTGCCTTCGGAGCTTTAACATGTGCAGATCCCGGTCCATGACAGGTCTCGCATCCTATGTTTAACTCATTTGGAGCGCCGTCGCCGTCGATATCAAACTCACCATTAGGATCATTTACAGCGCCTGCAATGTATTCGTCTTCCGGTGTTTTGGTTAAAGTGTATCCCGTATAGTGGCAGGAAGCGCACTCCTTATCAAATGACTTAGCCTTCGGAGGATCGATCAGCTTCTTAGTCCCGTCGTTGAAGAGCCAGTCGGCGTGATAGTCCCTCCATTGTTTCCTTGTCCTGTCGTTGTAACCTTCGTCACCTGTAGGGTTATACTGCACAAACGGGAATAGGCTCTTCCCGACTCTGTAGAGGTAGCGCTGCTTATAGAGGGCGCCTCCGTAAGTCATTTCAACAGTGTATGTCCTCGCAGGGTCAGAGGCATCTTTCATGTTTTCGGTTTTGAATTTCAGCTTTCCGTCGCTGTCCTTGAAGAATGTTGCGGTAAAGCTTACCGATGCAGGGTCGGACGGAGCCTTTTCAGAAATCATGTATTTGTCAAATCCCCTGCTTTTGTCGAAATTGTAGAAATAGAATTTGGCGCCGGCCATGAGTTTTTTGAGGCCGCTAAAATATTCGGGAAACCTGGAGGAATCCTGCAGATTGCTCGGTTTCTCTACCACGCTGATTCCAAGTCTGTGGGCTGTTTTCTTGATGTTTTCATATGCCTTATGGCACATCAGGCATTGTGATGTCCCAACATATGTCGCATCAACAGGCACATTTCCCGATACGAGTATCTTTAAGGTCTTGCCCTTGAGTTCTGCTGTTGACATGGCCTTATTTGCTTTGTCGCCGCCCGGGAGATGCTCTTTGTCGGAGGGCTCGACATAAATGAAATATTTTCCGTCTGCCACACCGGTAATTTTAAAGTTTCCTTTTTTGTCCGTTGTACCTTTCTGATACTTGTCTTTGTTTGCAGCAAGATTGTCTTCGAGAGGCTCGTCGTTTTTTGAGTCCCTCTTAATCTCTGTCGGCGTCTTTGCCATCGCCTCCACATCGGATGACGGTATGAGATAAATAGCGGCATTCTCCGCTGCCTGTCCCGATGCATCCTGAACAATACCTTGAATGATATTGTCCCCTGCCTTTTTGCCTTCTGCCTGTGTGCCGTAGACCACCAACCCGAGAGCGCAGAAGGAGATGAGCAGTAATACTAAAATCCTTCGGTTCATTTTATTCCTCCTTAGTATGAAAATATTCGAGTCCTTTTTACGTCCTTTCTAAAAATGCGATTCCACCACCTCCCCGTATTTGAATTTTAAGCGCTGTTTTGAAAATATTAATGCTATTTTTATGCCATTGGCACTTGTTCTTAAAAATATTACAAATCAATAAGATATGATGGAGGTTATTTCTGCGGCAGAGACTAAAAAGACGCACCAATAAAGGGGAAAAGAATATAACTTACTGAAAACTAAGGCTTAAGGTGTGATGTAAAAAGGACGCATACTTATTCTCTATACTCTGTAGAGGCTATTCCGTATTTCCTCAAGAGTCTCTGAAGGTTTGCCCTATCTATGCCGAGTTTTTCAGCAGCCCTTGTGACATTTCCGCCTGTCTGTCTCAGGGTATACGCAATAAAGTTTTGATTGAACTCTTCTATAACCCTTTTCTTCGCCTCCTGATATGAAAGAGTGTCGTCTATTTTTTTGCAGACAATATCTTTAACTTCGGAGGGCAGATCCTCGGGCATGATGGCATCAGAGACCGAAAATACGATCAGTCGTTCAATCATATTTTCGAGTTCCCTGACATTTCCGGGCCATCGGTAGTTCATCAATATATCGAGGGCAGCGGAATCGATGCGCTTTCTGTCTTTCAGGAAGTGTTCGATTAAGAGCGGTATGTCGTCCTTTCTATCCCTGAGGGAAGGGATATTCAAGGGGAAGACATTTATCCTGTAAAAGAGGTCTTCCCTGAATGTGCTTTCGTCTATAAGCTTTCTGAGGTTTCTGCTGGTGGCTGTAATTATCCTTACATCTACCTCTATTTCTTTATTTTCGCCGAGCTTCCGTATTCTTTTGTCTTCAATGACACGTAGTAGCTTTGCCTGCACTGACGGACTCGTGTCCGCAATTTCATCGAGGAATAATGTCCCACCGTCGGCATATTCGAATAATCCCTGTTTGCTTTCGGTTGCGCCCGTAAATGCGCCTTTTGTATGACCGAAGAGTTCGCTTTCGAGGAGCGTATCGGGAAGCGCGCTGCAGTTTATGGCAACGAAATTCTTATCTTTTCGTTTTCCCGAATAATGGATAGCCCTTGCAACGAGCTCCTTGCCTGTTCCGCTCTCTCCAATGAGCAGCGCGGTTGCGTCGCTGTCCGCTATTTTTTCTATGAGCGCAAATATGTTTTGTATTGCAGGGGTTTTGCCGAGGATATTATGAAAGCTGTATTTTTTTGAAAGCTCCGAGCGCAGTTGTTTATTTTCCTCGGACAGCCTCCTCTTTTCCAAAATCCTTTTTATTGAAAGCAGCAGGTCGTCGTTCTGAAACGGCTTTACGATATAGTCGTATGCTCCCTTTCTCATCGCATCCACCGCGTTATCGACTGTGGCAAATGCGGTCATTATCATTACATCTACATCGGGGTTGATCTTCCTCATCTCTTCAAGGAGTTCTGCGCCGTTCATTTCCGGCATGTAAAAATCCGTTATGACAATATCAAAGCCGCTCCTTCTGAAAGACGTTAAAGCATCCAGAGGGCTTTTTTCGGTTTTTATGTGAAAGCCCTCTTTCCGGAGGATCCTTGCGAGCAGATTGCATGTGCTCTCGTCATCGTCGATAACTAATATCCGTGCCATCTGTTTTCCTCATCGGCGGTCTTAAGGGATGCTCCTTGATTATCTCTAACGGCCTTCGAAGGCAGGAATATCCTGAATGCCGTTCCTCCTCCGGCAGCTCTTTCCACATATATCTCTCCGCCGTGCTTTTTTATTATGCCGTATGATATGGAGAGACCGAGTCCTGTTCCATCCTTCTTTGTGGTATAAAACGGTTGAAATATTTTTTTCCTGTCTTCTTCTAAAATGCCTATGCCGGTATCGGAGATAAACGCTTCGATGCCTCCGCCGGTATTTCTTGTCGCTATTTTCAATTCCCCGCCTTCTGGCATGGCCTGCGTTGCATTGAGGATAATATTAAGAAACACCTGTTTTAATTGCAAGTGGTCGGCCTCTATTTGCATAAGCCGGCTGTCCATGTCCTTTTTAACGATTATTTTTTTCATCGAAGGCTGGTATTCCATGAGCGTGAGGGTTTCATCCAATATCCCGTTAATGTCCATCAACTTTTCCTCATGTCTCGGAGTCCTCGCAAAATCGAGGAGACCCTGAACAATTCTTTTACACCTTACGGTTTCCTGCTCTATGACCTTCAGGTCTCCCTTTGCGGGATTGTCGTCGTCCATCTCGGAAATTATTAACTGCGTGAATCCGAGTATGGTATTCAAGGGAGTGCTTATCTCATGCGAAACGCCGGCAGATAAGGTTCCGACGGCAGCGAGGGTTTCCGTTCTCACCATATTCTCCTGTGCGAGCCTCAGTTCCTCGGTGGCTTCTTTCACTTTTCTTTCGAGTTCTTCGTTGAATTCCTTCAACGCGTGCAGCAGTCCGTCTTTTTCCTTATTCATGGCGTTCAATTGCCGGGTCATATTATTGAATGCCTCTGCCATGAAGCCTATCTCGTCCTTTGTATGCACATCGACTCTCTGTGAAAAATCACCGGCGCCTATTTTCTGAATTCCCTTTATCAAGGAATTTACGGGCGCTGTAATGCCCCTGATAACCGCGATAAATATGAGCACTGAAAATGCGACTGTAAGGAATATGGTGACAAATATGATCGTCCGAGAGCGCTGAATGAGGATATTCCTTTTGTTCTTTATTTCACCCCTCATTTTGTCCGCTGCATGTCTTACTTTCTCAAGAAGCCCTATTATCGTGTTGCCCTTCATTGTTGCAGTGTTTTCCAGTGATTTTATCTGGCTTGTGTCGTTGGTCGTGATTAATATGCTGACATCCTCTTTATAGTCCTTTATGTGTGTTTTTATTTCGGAGAATATGCCGGAGAGAGAGGTCAGTCTTTCCTCTATCTTCGAATGGCACTGCATACAGGCAATATCGTTGAGATGGGTCGAATACTGTCTTGACAGGAAGGCCATATTTTCATCGAATTCCTCGATATAATTTACAAGGTCGTCTATATTTCTCGTATACTCCGCCTGATGCCGGTAAAGCTCGGCCTGCGCGCCCTTCATCTGGAAAAGCATTTCGCTGTGCTTGCCTATTATCAGGTCCTGCTCATTGATGAGCCGCTGGTTTGCAACGATATTATCGAGGTTTTTCACCACCACCATGGCGCTGACGGCGAATATGAAAAGCGCCAATCCAAGGCCGAATATTAATTTTT
>JACREW010000099.1 GCA_016212685.1 Nitrospirota bacterium | reverse complement strand
CGGCAACCATGTCCGAGCCGACAATATCCTCTCTCTTCCAGTCGCCGCCTTTTACGAGGACGTCCGGTTTAAGGAACTTTATCAGCCCACCCCCCCCCCCCCCGCTGAAGACTGTGACATAATCTATCATTTCGAGCGATGCCAGAACTTCCGCCCTATGAGATTCCGCGTTTATGGGCCTGCCGGGCTTTAGTTTAGCAACCGATGAGTCCGAATTAAGGCCGATGATCAGAATATCACCTAATTTTTTAGCCTCCTTAAGATACCTGACATGGCCGATGTGTATAATATCGAAACAGCCGTTGGTGAAGACTATCTTTTTGCCTTCAATCTTGAGCCCGTCTATTTCGGTTTTCAGTGTATGCCAGTCTAATATCCGTCCCATTACTCTAACACTCCATTACTCCAATCTTTTCGTGAGTTGCTCCTTCGCCTTTTCCAGTATCTCCCTGTCGCTTTTGTACGATACCAGCTTTATTGCATCTTCTAAAGCGAACCATTTAGCCTCATCCACCTCCCAGCAATAGTCTCCAATATCGCCCTCGGTGTATTCCAGCAGGAAATACGACACCGTTTTCCTGCATTTTACGTTTTCACCCTTCAAGTAGAACCAGTATGACCTATCTCCTATAATATCTATAATCCTGCCTTTGAGACCTGTCTCTTCTTTTATTTCCCTGACAGCAGCCGTCTCAGGCTGTTCGCCCTTATCTATTATGCCCTTGGGCAGTGTCCATACGGTTTTGTTTTTCATGGCGATCAAGGCTACTTCGAATGTATCCACTTCTCTTTTGAAGATGACTCCGCCTGCCGAGTGAAGGTGTTTTAGGGACGCCGGTTTCACGGTATGGACTTTCCGCTGATGAGCCTGAAGATATCATTGTACATTGCAAATACCATGAGGGTGATTATCAGTGCAAGCCCTATGCGCTGGGCTATCATTATTGTCCTCTCGCTCAGGGGCTTCTTTCTTATCGATTCGATGCCGAGGAACAGGAGGTGTCCGCCGTCGAGGATCGGTATGGGCAGAAGATTAAGTACGCCGAGATTAATGCTTATCACCGCTGCAAAAGTAAAAAAATTGAGCGGTCCTGCCGTTGCCTGTTTTTCCGCTAACTGGAATATGAGGATAGGTCCTCCGATGGTGTCTGCCGGGATTATCCTTTGAATAAGCTTTATCATCCCGATTATCGTCAGCTCGGATATCTCCCATGTCCTTAAAAATGCGCTCTTTATTGCGTTCGGCGCATTCTCCCTTATCTCTGTGGTCTCTCCGGACGGCTTTACTCCGATAAGCCCTATCTCTTTTTCCTCGCCGAAGATGTCTTTAACCTTTTTGCTTTCAGGGGTAATGTGTATGGTAACCGTCTCGGAATTGCGCTGCACCTTCAGAACGAGCGGCTTGTTCGCGCTTCCGTAGATTATTTCGGTCATCCCGGCCCAGTGCTTGGTCGGTTTGCCGTCTATTTCTAAAATCCTGTCTCCTTTTGACAGCATTGCCTTTGCCGCAGGGGAATCCGGCATAACCTCCCCCACTACCGGAAGGAGCGTAGGCACTCCTATCATGAAAATAAAAAAGAATATGACCACCGCTGTGAGAAGATTGAATATCGGCCCTGCAAAAATAATCGATGCCCTTTTTAGGGCAGGCTGATATCTGAAAGAGCGGTCATGCTCAGAACTGTCGGACTCTTCCTGCACCTCTCCGACGTCTTCCTGCCCGAGCATCTTTACGTAACCTCCGAGCGGAACCGCGGATATGAGGTATTCCGTATCTCCGATCTTTTTGCCGATGACCTTTGGCCCGAAGCCGAGGGAAAATTTCAGCACCCTTACCCCGCTGATCTTCGCAAATATGAAATGGCCCAATTCATGGATAAATATCAAAAAACCGAATAACAGTATCGCGGATAATATACTCATTTAACCTCCGTTATTGCGTTATGCGTTGAGCGTTATAGCAAACTCTTTATTTTCTTTTACGCTATGACCCTATAACGCTTCTCGTTTTTTCCCTTGCCCGCCTGTCCGCTTCGAGAACGACTTCTATGCTGTAGGCGGGTTGCGGCTTGTGGGAATCCAGAACTTTTTTTATTATAACAGGTATCCTGTTGAATCCGATAATGCCGTCGAGGAACGCGGCAACGGCAATCTCATTGGATGCATTAAGGACAGCAGGCATTGTCCCTCCTGTTTTTAATGCATCATAGGCGATTGAAAGACAAGGGAAGGTATTGTTGTCGGGCTTTTTGAAGGTTAGGGCAGGGAGTTTTTCCCATTCTACCGTATCTATCACGTCTTGAAGCCTTTCGGGATATGAGAGGGCATACGCAATCGGTCCTTTCATATCGGGTTTTGAAAGCTGTGCGATACAACTGCCATCGTTGAATTCCACCATGGAGTGCACTATGCTTTGCGGATGGATCAGCACGTCTATTTTTTCCGGAGGAAGGGTAAATAGATGATGCGCCTCTATGACCTCAAGGCCTTTGTTCATGAGGGTCGCCGAGTCTATGCTTATTTTTCTGCCCATGCTCCAATTGGGATGTTTCAGCGCGTTTTCAGGCGAGACGTTTTCGAGTTCATCCGCTGATTTGCCAACGAACGGGCCGCCGGATGCAGTGAGTATTATCTTTTTTACGGAATCGTGTCCGTATCCCCTCATGCATTGAAATACTGCGCTGTGCTCGCTGTCCACCGGAAGCAATGCAGTGCCGTATTCTTTGACCTCGGACATTACAAGCTCGCCTGCCATTACGAGGGTCTCTTTATTAGCAAGGGCTACGGTCTTTTTTGCCCTGATTGCCGAAATGGTAGGCAAAAGCCCGGCGGAGCCGACAATCGCCGAAATGACCGTATCGGCGTAGGGCATTGCAGCAACATTACATATACCTTCAATGCCGCACAGTATCTCAGGGATTTCAAATCCACCCCCGCCCCCCTTTGCTAAAGTGGGGTTAGGGGGGATTATGACATTTTTCAGTTGTTTGTAGATGTCTTCATCAGGAACAGCGACGAACTGCGGATGGTAGCGTTGTATCTGTTCCATAAGAAGAGGAAGATTCCGTCCGGCAGTCAATCCGACTACCCTGAACCTGTCCGGGAACTTCTCAATTACGTCCAGCGCGCTTTTGCCTATGGAGCCTGTAGAGCCGAGTATTACGATGTTTTTCATAACGCCAATGCTATCCAGTAAAGCACCGGGCCTGCGAAGAGGACTCCGTCTATCTTGTCGAGGATGCCGCCGTGTCCCGGTATGAAGGATCCGGAGTCTTTTACCCCCGCATCTCTTTTGAACATGGATTCTACAAGGTCGCCTACAATTGTGATTGCGCCTACAGCGGCGCCTGCCAACATCAAAACATGAACCGGAATTGCATTAAGCAGCAGTTTGCCTAACAACAAAGCGGACAGTATGCCTCCGGCAATAGAGCCGAAGGCGCCTTCCACGGTTTTATTCGGACTGACTTCTTTATAGAGCTTTTTCTTTCCCATTCTTTTGCCGATGTAGTATGCGGCGCTGTCGGACGCCCATACGCATCCATATAGAAAAAGTATCCATTCGTAACCTTGAAGCCTCAGATACCACTGAGCGAGGAGGAGGTTTGGAATATATAAAAATCCTATGATGACCGGGGAAATGTCCTTTAACGAAAATGCGGGGTCCCGTATAAGGAAAAGACGGGTGGATGATATAAGCATAAAGGCTATAGGCAGCAGATAATAGGTTGCGGGTTGATGATAAAACGCAGTAACGAAGACCGAAACGCCGCAGAGCGCTCCGATGAATGCAAGCGGCTTTTTTGTTTTATACATGGAATAGAATTCAATCTGGGCAAGAACAGATACCGCCGCCAAGAGTATAAGAAAAAGGACGGGAGGAAATTTCGTCACTGCGAGGTAAAAGACAGGCAATACCGATGCGGCGACTATTAACCGTTTTGCATTTTCAGAGCGCACCGGCATTAAACTCTCATCTCAGCGCCGATGAGTTTTTGACGGCTACTTTTCCGAAACGCCTGTCCCTCATCTGATATTCATGAACGGCATCGAGCAGTTCTTCCTTTGTGAAGTCCGGCCAGAGGGTATCGGTGAAATAAAACTCCGCATACGCGGATTGCCAGAGCAGAAAGTTGCTCAGCCGCTGCTCTCCGCTTGTCCGTATTATAAGATCAGGGTCGGGCGTTCCAGCGGTATCGAGGAGACCATGTATCATATCTTCGGTTATGTCTTCCGGCCTCGTGTTTAGGGCAATGACTTTTTTTATCGCCCTTATTATCTCGTCCCTTCCTCCGTAACTGAGGGCGCATTGCATAATCAGCCCGCTGTTCTTCTCGGTAGCCTGTTCCACGCCTTCGATGATCGCGCTGATATTTTCGGAGAGCTTCTCCCTGTTGCCGATCACCCTGAAGCGTATCCCTTCTTTCATGAAGTTAAGGAATTCTCCCTTCAGGGATGATTCGAGAAGGCCCATAATGACCTCGACTTCGTTTTCAGGGCGCATCCAGTTTTCTATGGAAAAGGCGTAAAGCGACAGGACTTCCACTCCTATGCTGTTTGCCGCTTCTGTGATCTCCTTTACCCGTTCGACGCCCCGCTTATGTCCCTCCGAGCGCGGAAGACCGCGCAACTCCGCCCACCGGCCGTTGCCGTCCATGATAATACCGATATGTCGCGGAATAGTTCTTTTTCCCAAATTAAATCTCCGTTTATCTTCCTTTCAGCGAAAATATGTAGAGCATTGTGCCGAACGGACTCTCTCCTTTAAGTATGTTCTTCGGTCTCAGCCACAGCATCGGCTTGGAGAGAACCACAATCTTGTCCCCGACAAGCGAATAATCAAGGATTTCTCCTCCTATTTCCTCCAGCATGCCCCTTTCCTCCATACTGATGCCGGTCCAAAGGAGGCTTTTAATCTCCGACGATTTGTAGCCGAGTCCCCTTGCTATTCCCAATAAGGGTTTCCGTTTTGAAGCAATTACTTCGATGTCCTTGACTATCAGCCTGTCTTTTACCGACCACTCTCCGCGTTCCACCATTACTGCCGGCGAGTCCTTTTTAAACTTCTCCGAAAAACCGCCGAAATCTTCAGGGCTTATCCATATCCTTATGCCCTTTTCATTGTACAGGTTCAGATATCCTCTGTCATCCCATGCCAGGGTTGCCTGCTTTCCATCGAAGGACTTGACTATCTGAAAATCATAAATATTTACGCCCGATGGAAGTTTGATGTCAGCGCCTCTTTTATATGTTCCGCCCGAATGCACGAGTGAAAAAACATTGCCGTCATAACCATCGCCTTTTCTATACTCTTGCGCGACTATTTCGTTTCCGAGCTTTTTAATAAAAGTATTCTTCGATTGCCATAACCGGCTGAATGCCGATCCCTTTAATTCGTATATATAAGATTCGACCTCCCCGTTATGTATTGAGGTTATAAGCACCTCGTCCCTTCGGTCTTTGTTGACGTCTATGGTGTCGATCCACAGGATGTCGCCGGCTAAAGGCACCTTAAAGTCCCATAATATTTTCAGATCGCTGCCGGCGATGCTGTAAATCATTATAGAATTCCCCGATGCAAGGACAATGTCCGGCTTATCGTCTCCGTCGAAGTCGCCTACGGCAAGGCGTCTTGTGCCGAAAGGCAGCCTGAATGCAAGCAGGGCTTCTCCTTCCCTCGGTCCGAAAAGCGCCAGTTTAAAACGCAGTTCTTTTACATATGCTATGTCCACTAAAACGTTTTTTTCGGAGAACTGCTTTGAATCGCCGACCCACAAAAGCTTTTGTGTAAGGTTGGCGTGTTCCTTAGAGTCTTCGGAATGGAGAACCAGCGCCACTTCTGCGCCTTTTGTCTTCGCCTCCGAGATTATCTTTGACATGTCATCGGTTTCTAACCCTGTATCTATTAACTCAAAACGTCCGCTTTCCTTAAGCATCTGATAGTACGAATCTCCCAAAAACCAATCCACATTGCCTTGAAAAAATAATATCTTTATCTTTGTGCCGGGGATTTTAATTTTTGAGGTCGAAAAATCCTCCGGTTTCCCTTTCATGATTACCGCTAAAGATTCACGCGCGTAGGCTGATGTTATTTCAATGCTTCCCACGGGCATCTCGACCCTGCCGAGGAACTCCTTTGTAACCGGGTGGATGAAGCTTACACCCTCTTTAAACGCATGGAGCCTCATGCCGGGTTTTGCGGACTTCTGCTCGCCTATATCTATTTTTACCGAATTCCCTTCTACGGAAACGATTTTCCCGGACACGGGCTCAAAATAGGACAGAAGTTCGTCTTTCAGGGCATTCAGGGAGGCCTCGTGTCCTGCCTTTAGTTCTTTGTTTTGTGCATTGACAGGCTGTACGTTGAAATGCAAAATGCAAAATGCAAAAATCAAAAATAAGGATTCCCATAATTTTTGATTTTTGATTTTTGATTTTATTTTTGTGATATTTTTTATCAAGTTATCCTCCAGTTAGACAGTTTAAAATATAGCTTGCTGATAAGTCAAAATCTTGACTTAAAAGGAGTGTAAAGGTTTTAATAAAAACTATGAAAAAATGGCAAATGGCAAATGGCAAATGGCAAAAGGTAAAGCACAGAGGATATAAGGCAATTTTTCTTTTCTCTGCTCTCTGCTCTCTGCTCTTTGTTCTATCTTCCTGCGGAGGCAAAGGTGAGGTAAAAAAAGAAGAGGCGTTCGATCCCGAGAAGCATCTTGCAAAAGCGGATAGACTCATCGGCGACAAAGAATACGAGGAAGGGCGAAAGCTGCTTCTTGAGGTTAAAAACAGGGACACCGCAAAGAAACACGCGCCGCACGCGCAGCTTAAACTTGCCGACTCGTATGTAAGGGAGGGGGATATAGAGATAGGCATCGAGGAGTATAAAAAGTTTCTCGACCTCTATCCGGACAACCAGTACGCGTCGTATGCCCAGTATCAGATCGCGATGGCTCATTATTCGCAGATAGAATCTCCGGACAGGGGTTCAGGCGCGGCGCAGAAGTCGCTGCAGGAGTTTATGAGATTAAAGGAACTCTACCCGAGAAACCCTTATCGGGAAGTGATAGGCCTCAGGATAGAAAAGGCTAAGAATGTGATCGCAGACGGCGAATTCATCGTCGGAGAATTTTATTATAAGAAGGAATCGTACAATGCCGCCATCGAGAGGCTGGAAGCGCTGCTTAAGCGCTTCCCTGATTATAAAAAAGCGGACAATGCGCTCCTGCTCCTCGGCAGATCCTACAAGGCAATGAAAATGAACGATAAGGCCAAAGAGGCGTTTAAAAATTTGCTCGAAAAATATCCTGCAAGCAAACTGGCTCCGGCGGCAAAAAAAGAGGCCGAAAAATTGAAGGATTGACGGATGCCGGCAGATGGTTAATTATTATCCTGCCTTTATAAACCTGTTCGGAAAGCGGTGTGTTGTTGTCGGAGGCGGAAAGGTTGCCGAGAGGAAGGTGATGTCCCTTCTCCGATGCGGGGCGCATGTAAAAATAATAAGCCCTGCCCTTACCGATGCCCTTGAAAGACAGAAAGAGCGCGGGAAGGTTGTTCACATAAAAAGGACTTATAGAACAGGGGATCTTGGAGGCGTTTTTTTGGTTATCGCGGCGACAGGTAACGAAAGGGTAAACACAAAGGTTTCTAACGATGCCCCGTGTCTGGTAAATGTGGTCGATGTGCCTGAAACCGCCAATTTTATCGTCCCGTCTGTTGTGAAAAGAGGGCCGATGACCATTGCCGTATCCACATCGGGCGCGAGTCCGGCCATGGCTAAAAGAATAAGGAAGGAACTGGAGCTTATTTATAATAAAGACTTCGGGCGGTATCTGAATTTTCTGAAGCAACTGAGGAAGATGATAATGAAAGAAATTAACGATAAAAAGGCAAGGGAGAGATTTTTAAAGGAATTAGCCTCGCAGGAGTTTTTAAATATCTTAAGGGGAAAGGGTTTTCAAAAAGCAAAAGACAAAGTTTTAAACAGATTGAAGGCTGAAAAGATATGATTAATGTCGGCGTTATAGGCGTAGGTTATCTGGGGCAGCATCATGCCCGCATCTATCATGATCTCGGCAGGGAGTCCGGAAATATCGGGCTTGCCGCTGTCGTTGATACGGATGCCGTCCGGGCGGAGAGGATAGCGCATAATTACGGATGCACGGCATACAGCGACTACCGGGACATCCTCGACAAGGTGGATGCCGTGAGTATTGTAACGCCGACGACAATGCATTATGAGATAGCGATGGAATGCATAAAGGCCGGCAAGGATATTCTTATAGAAAAACCGGTAACTACAACCGTTGAAGAAGCCGACAGTCTTATTGATGCGGCAGTAAAGGCCGGTTTAACAATACAGGTAGGACACCTCGAAAGGTTTAATCCTGTATTTTCGGAGGTAAACCGCCTTATTGATAATCCTATATTTATCGAGACAGAGAGGATGTCGCCGTTTTTAGGAAGGGGTATCGACGTTGATATAACCCTCGATTTGATGATACATGACATAGATATAGTCTTTGCTGTGTTAAATCAGCCGCCGGCCGCCGGCCGTCAGCCTTCAGCCTTAATAAAAGATATTAAGGCAACGGGAGCAAGTGTGCTTACGGATAATATCGATATTGCAATGGCGTGGCTTGAGTTTGACAGCGGAGCTCAGGCATTGATGAAATCGAGCAGGATATCATTCGAAAAATCAAGGAAGCTTAAAATATTCCAGAAAGACTCATACCTGCTTGTGGATTACCAGAATATGGAGGTAAAAAGGTTTTATAAAGAAGGGTCGGGGGACAATAACGAAATTATTCAAGAGACCATAAATGTTGAGAAAAAGGAACCGCTGAAAGAGGAACTGAAAAGCTTTATTGAATGCGTGACATCCAAAAGCTGTCCTCTGGTCTCTGCGGTTGAAGGCAGGAATGCGTTAAAGATTGCACTACAGATAGGAGAAAAGATAAAAAAATGAAACCGATGATCGATCTGAAAAAGCAGTATCTGGAGATAAAAGACGAAGTCTTTTCCGTATTGAACGAGATACTGGAAAGTTCTCAGTATGTGCTCGGCAAAAAGGTTCTGGAACTGGAAGATGATATCAGGAAGTACCATGAAGTTAAAGAGGCCATAGGCGTTGCATCGGGCACGGATGCCCTTCACCTCTCCCTAAAAGCCCTCGGAGTAGGAGAAGGAGACGAGGTCATAACAACGCCGTTCACCTTTTTTGCTACGGCAGAGGCGATTTTGTATACGGGAGCAAAGCCCGTATTCGTGGATATAGAGCCCGATACTTACAATATCGATGTCTCCATGATCGAGAAGAAGATAACAAAAAAGACAAAGGCTATAGCGCCTGTTCATATATTCGGACATCCTGCCGATATGAAGACCATAATGGATATCGCCTCGAAATGCAATCTTAAAGTAGTAGAAGATTGCGCCCAATCGTTCGGCGCTTCGCTCAACGGGAAAAAGACAGGAAGTTTCGGAGATGCAGGATGTTTCAGTTTTTATCCGAGTAAAAATCTGGGAGCGTACGGCGACGGGGGA
Organism: Nitrospirota bacterium; assembly: GCA_016212685.1. Taxonomy (GTDB): domain Bacteria; phylum Nitrospirota; class Thermodesulfovibrionia; order Thermodesulfovibrionales; family Dissulfurispiraceae; genus GWB2-47-37. The sequence continues at coordinate 6,142 of JACREW010000099.1, read as the reverse complement.
ATGATTGTTCTAAACGATTCCGGAGCTGCCGATGAGATAAGAAAATTAAGAAATCACGGCTCTGTTGGAGGATACAGGCACGAATGTATCGGATATAACAGCCGTCTCGATGAGATACAGGCCGGAGTTCTTCTCGTAAAGTTCAAGAGGATAGATGCCTATAACGGAAAGAGACGCGAGAAGGCGGCATTATACAACAGCCTGCTTTCCGATATAGTTGCCTGCCCTGTCGAAAAGGACGGCGCTTATCATGTCTATCACCAGTATACTATCAGAATTGACGGCGGGAATTCGAGAAGGGACTTTATTCAGCAGCAGTTGAAGGAACACGGCATACCGTCGGTTGTTTATTATCCTGTTCCGCTTCACCTTCAGGAGGCATTGAAATTTTTGGGATTCAAGAAAGGGGATTTCCCCGTGTCGGAGCAGGTCCCAATGGAAGTCTTATCCCTTCCTGTTTATCCCGAACTCGATGAGGCCGATATCCGTTCGGCATCCGAAGTAATCCGCACATGCTTAAGAAAGTAATGATAATCTCCGGGGAAAGTTCCGGAGAGCTGTATGGCGCATTCCTTGCAAAGGCGCTGATTGCCGAAAACCCCGGTATAAATATTGTCGGGGTCGGAGGAGAAAGGATGCGGTCAGCCGGCGTAAGACTGGTTGCCGGGATATCGAGTTCCTTCGGAATTACGGAAGCCGTTAAGACATACATAGAACTCAGAGAGACCTTTAAGAAAGTAATATCCACGCTTAAGTCTTTTAAACCGGAAGTCCTTGTACTGATAGATTATCCTGATTTCAATATAAAGGTCGCAAAGAAGGCTAAGGAATTCGGCATAAAAATCCTCTATTATGTAAGCCCGCAGGTATGGGCTTGGAGGATGGGGAGGATAAAGGTTATAGGCAGGTTTGTCGACAGGATGGCATTGATACTGCCGTTTGAAGAAGAGATATACAAACGCGCCGGTATTCCGTGCGAATTCGTCGGACATCCCATAATGGATGAAATAAGGGAAGTGATGAATGAGTTGGGAGTTCGGAGTTGGGAGTTCGGAGCAGATTTGCAAAACAATGAAATTAAATCAAAAGTCAAGGAAGAACTTGGATTGATTCCGGATAAGCCTGTCATGGCATTGATGCCCGGAAGCAGATTCCACGAAATAGAAAAACTGCTTCCTGTGATGTCGGAGGTCATAGATGCGGTAAAAGAACGTTATCCCGACTACCAATTTGTGATTCCCATTGCCCCCAACTTAGGAGATACCGTTTTATCAACAATAAATAAAGTTGCTCCCCGTTCTTCATTCATAACTCGCAACTCGATAAAGGCATTGCTTGCTTCCGATATTGCAGTCATAGCTTCCGGCACATCAGCCCTTCAGGCCGCGCTGCTGTGCGTTCCGATAGTAGTCGTATATAAGCTTTCGCCTCTGACTTATTTTATCGGAAAACTTATTGTGAAGGTAAAACACATATCCCTTGTAAACATACTTCTTGATTATTTAGAGGGTCAGGGGTCGGTGGTCAAGGGTCGAGGGAAATTTTTCCATAGCCTTCGCATTAAAGAACTATTGCAAAAAGAGGCTCATAAAGAGAATATTATAATGGAACTGAATAAAATTATGGACGATGTAGACTACAGGAATGAGATGGTATCACAGATGAAAAGGGTGAGGGCGCTGTTTCTGGAGAAAGAGGCATCGCTGCGGCTTGCCGAAATGGCGGAAGGATTAGGAGTTCAAGCCGGTGTTTAAACGAATGGTATTTCTCGTCAGGCCTTACTGGGGCAGGATAGCGGTTGCCGCTGTCATGAGCCTTCTCATTTCCGGAATGAACGGCGGCCTTGCATGGCTCGTGAAGCCGGCCCTCGACGGGATTTTCCTCAAGAAGGATGCAACTCTTTTAAAACTCCTGCCGTTTGCAATACTTGCCTTGTATCTGTTGAGAGGAGTCTTTGCGTTTTTTCAGTCTTATCTGATGAGGTCTATAGGAGCAAAAGTTGTAAGGGATATAAGGGGCAACCTGTACGGCCATTTATTATATCTGCCTGTCGATGATTTTAAAAAGGAGTCGTCCGGTTTGCTGCTGTCAAAGACAATAAACGACACAGGGCAGATGCAGGGGCTTTTAGCGTTTACCGTTAAAGATATTTTTGTGGAAAGCGCCACAATAATAGTTCTGCTTTTTGTCGCATTTTATAGGAGATGGGACCTTGCGCTGATCTCCATAACCGTCCTCCCCGCAGCCTTTTACGGGGCTCAAAGGCTCGGCAAAAGACTTAAAAAGATCAGTAAAGAGGCGCAGAAAAAGATTTCGATAATAACCGAATTCCTTTCAGAGACTTTTTCAGGGATAAAGATGATAAAGACCTTCGGGAGGGAAGAATCATTAATAAATATATTCAGAGGCAGAAACCAGGACTACTACCGGGAGTTGATGCGTTCCACAAGGGTTTTGGAGGCAACGTCTCTTATGATGGAGGTGGTCGGGGGGCTGGGCATCGCGTTTGTCTTATGGTACGGCGGAAGGCTCGTTATAAATAATACTATCACGCCCGGAGAATTTTTTTCCTTCCTAACGGCGATCTTTATGATTTACACGCCCGCAAGGAGGCTTGTATCGGCGAATAACGGCATCCAGCAGTCGAGGGCGGTTCTTGAAAGGCTTGACGAACTGTTTGTGAAAGAAAAGGATTCCGAAGGGAATGGCGCATTAGGCCCGGTAAATGACCGCATAGAATTCAGGCGGGTGTCCTTCAAATATCATGGTTCAAAGCACTATATACTTCATGATATAAATCTTTCCGTCAGAAAGGGAGAGATTATCGCTATTGTGGGGAGGAGCGGCGCGGGCAAGACGAGCCTCGTGGACCTGATACCGAGATTCTACGACCCGGTTGAGGGGGCGATCCATATCGATGGCATGAATATAGCGGACGTAAGCCTGAAATCTTTACGGAAACAGATAGGGCTTGTGAGCCAGGATGTAATACTTTTCAATGATACGGTGAGGGCGAATATAACCTTCGGCAGTCCTGAATCCTCTCACGAAGACATGATAAAAGCCGCAAATGCCGCTTATGCCCATGATTTTATACTCGATCTGCCCAACGGATATGATACCGTTATAGGAGAGCGCGGGGTCATGATCTCCGGCGGGCAGAGGCAGCGAATATCCATAGCCCGCGCTATTTTGAAAAATCCGCCGATACTAATATTGGATGAGGCGACCTCGGCGCTCGATACCGAGTCTGAGATGATGGTGCAGCGGGCATTGGATACCCTCATGGAACACAGGACTACCTTTGTTATAGCTCACAGGCTTTCTACGGTGCAGAAGGCGAATAGGATTATCGTGCTGGAAAAAGGCAGGATAGCGGAAATGGGAACCCACGAGGAGCTTCTGGCGCATGGCGGGATTTATAAGAGACTATACGATCTCCAAATCGCTTCGATGGAAAGCAATAATGCCGAAGCGTAATACGCCGATAGCTGCGGCACGCTATGTATCAGGCATATAGCTTTTTATATATTTTAGCTCTTATTTTTCTGTTCCCGTTTGAACACCTGAAACGGCCGAAGGAACTGCGTAAGAGATGGATTAGAGAGAGATTTGGTCTTTATAAAACGTCACTCCAACACTCCAACACTCCATTCCATCCCGTCTGGATTCATGCCGTCTCTGTCGGAGAAGTAATTGCAGCGGCACCTCTGATAAATAAGATACGGGACCGACATCCATCCGCAGAGGTTATCGTTTCAACGGTTACAGACACAGGGCAGAAAGTTGCAAAGGAGAGGCTGGGAAACGCCGCACGGATTATTTATGTTCCGTTCGACCTGCCCTTTGCAATAAGAAATGCATTACTACGCATCAAACCGTCCGTTTTTATTATCATGGAGACTGAGCTGTGGCCTAATACAATCAGGATATTAAACATGCTTGGCGTGCCTGTGCTATTGATGAACGGGAGAATATCCGAAAAATCGTTCAAGGGTTATATAAAGCTACGATTTTTCATAAAGGATGTCTTGAGACGCATGGACTTATTCTGCATGCAGAACGAAGTGTATGCCGATAGGATTAGGGCAATGGGAGCGGAAGCCGACAGGGTTAAAGTGACAGGGAATTTTAAGTTCGACACAAGGCCCTCATCTTACATCCCTGAATGGACAAAGATATTGCAAGGGACTACGATTATCGCCGGAAGCACTCATAGAGCAGAAGAGGATTTAATCATCAATGCATATATAAAGCTCAAATCCGATTTTCCGATGCTCAATCTTATTATTGCGCCGAGACATCCCGAGAGATTTAAAGAAGTGGAGGAGTTGATTAAAAGGAATAATCTTAAATACATAAAGAGATCAGAGATTGCAAACTCCAACACTCCATTACTCCAACACTCCGGCCTAATTATCCATCTCGATGTAATAGGAGAGCTTGCATCTGTTTACGGCATGTGCGATATTGCGATAATGGGCGGGACTTTTATAGAACACGGCGGGCAAAATCCCCTCGAACCGGCTTATTGGGGAAAAGCCATTGTCTGCGGGCCGCATATGGAGAATTTTCCTTTTATTGAGGATTTCTACAAAAACGGAGGCGCGGTAAAAACGGATGCGGATAATTTGCGCCAATCACTGAAAGAACTTCTCTCCGATCAGAAAAAAATGATTGCAACGGGGAAAACAGCAAAAGAACTTTATGATAAAAACGCCGGCGCGGTCGAAAGGGCGATGAAGGAGATTGAGGGGTATTTATGATTTATGTTTTAAAAAGCAAAGAATTATGGTAGGATTTTGTTTGAGAAATAAAGAAATGGTATGAGCCGTATTATTGATGCCTTATTTTAGGAGGGGGCATGCCGGATAGTAATTTAACGCCTATGGGAAGCAAGTCTTTTGAAGACCTGAAAAAAGTAAATGAATATGGTGCAGAGTTTTGGAGTGCGAGGGAACTCCAGCCGCTTTTGGGATATACGCAATGGCGGCGTTTCGAAGACGCTATCAAAAGAGCTATAACTTCTTGTAAACAATCAGCTAATATTCCTGAAAACCATTTTGCCGGCGCCGGCAAAATGGTTGGCCTTGGATCGGGCAGTGAACGGGAGGTGCCGGATTATAACCTTTCCCGATTTGCATGTTATCTGATTGCACAGAACGGAGATCCTCGCAAGTCGGAAATTGCCAATGCTCAGAAGTATTTTGCTATTCAAGCCCGTAGGCAGGAAATCTCAGACGCAATTGCCGCAGATATCGAGCGTTTGGAACTTCGCAAACAAACTGCCGAGGAATTCAAGGCATTGTCAGGCGCGGCTCGTGATGCTGGAGTACATGATAGGATGTTCGGGGTTTTTCATGACGCCGGCTATAAAGGCATGTATGGCGGGCTTGGGAGAGATGCGATAAAGAAACACAAAGGGATACCTGAAAAGGAAAACCTTATGGATCGTATGGATACCACAGAGTTGGCTGCAAATCAGTTTCGTATGACGCAGACCCGCGATAAGCTTGCCCGTGAACGGGTGAAAGATCAGCAGTCAGCTATCAGGACTCATGAAAGCGTCGGCAAAGAGGTCAGAGAGGCTATTAAGCGCATAGGTGGAACCTCTCCAGAGCATTTGCCTCCTGCAGAACATATCAAACAGGTCGAGAAACGTGTGAAAACTGCTGCGCCAAAACTGGAACTGGAAGATAAAGATGCAAAGGGACTGATAGGGAAGACGGGAGAGGAATAAGGAAGAAAAATATTGAAGAGTTTTGTGATTTTGGATAACAGACATGCCAACAGATAAATGGACAAGAGAACAAACAATTGTTGCGTTAAATCTTTATTGTAAAATTCCTTTTAATAGAGTTAGTTCAAAGCATCCAGATATAATTCGTATTGCAAAAATTATTGGAAGAAGTCCAAATTCTGTAAAAATGAAAATTGGAAACTTTGGAAGTTTTGATCCTGAATTGAAAAAGAGAGGAATTGTTGGTTTAGGAAATACAAGCAAGTTAGATGAAATCGTTTGGAAAGAGTTTAGTAATGATTGGGATAATCTTGCTTATGAAAGCGAGGCATTGATTTCAAAATTTACTAATCAACCTTTAGAAAAAATTTCAGGAATATTAGCTGATTGTTTACAAGAAGT
>JACREW010000096.1 GCA_016212685.1 Nitrospirota bacterium | reverse complement strand
TTCCCTGAAGGCCTCGGGCATGATTATCCTTCGGACAGGGCGCAGGTTTTTTTGCTCGATCTCGAAACATATGAAGGACTTCCGAAACATGCGAAGGCGATAGATGTGCTTTCGGAGATGCCTGACGGCTCGATAAAGTCAATCGGCGGAGGCAGGGAATATTATCTGTTAATGGAACGGGTCGAGGGGAAAGATTATTTCAATGATCTGAGAGAGTTTTCAAGCAAAGAAAAGCTCGATGCCAAAGACAAAAAAAAGATAAAGGCTATGGCATTATATCTCGCGGAGATTCATTCAATAAAAAAAGATTCACGCTCATTATACTGGAGGAAGCTCAGGGATAATATCGGGCACGGCGAGTGCCTTATGGGCGTGTTCGACACATATCCGGACGGAGCGCTGAGCTATGAGGATATGGCTGAAATAGAGAAGCTCTGCGTTGATTGGAGGGCAAGGCTCAAGCCAAAGACCCATAGGCTGTCTCAGATACACGGCGATTTTCATCCGGGAAATATCTGGTTTAAGGACAATGCGGATTTCGTATTGCTTGACCGAAGCCGCGGGCCTTTTGGAGAGCCTGCGGATGATGTTACTGCCCTTGCGATAAATTATATTTTTTTCTCAATAAAGAATCACGGCGCTGTCAGAGGCGCGTATATCGAAGGGCTTAATCTTTTTTTTGAAGAGTATATCGGCCTGACAGGAGACAAAGAACTGTTTGAGATACTTGCTCCATTCTTTGCCTTCAGAGGAGCGGTTGTCGCCAACCCCGTGTTTTATCCGGAGCTTACAATCGAGGCTCGAAATAAGATATTCAGGTTTGTTAAAAATGTCCTTTCAGCAGAGAGGTTTGAAACAAGGGACGTCAACTATTATATAAAGAATTAGATTTAGGATTGGTCGAGCCTACTTTTATGTACCTCTCCCATACGGAAAACAATTCCCTTGTCGCCCTAATATCTCCGGCGCAATACCGGGCGATGTCTACATAGCGTTTTGATTTGAAGAGGTCTTTTACTTCTGAGCCGGTTATTACTTCTCCTGCTTCATTTGGGGCCTTGGGGCTTTTTATGCCGAAGGTCTTGCACCACATGTCGAGGCTGAATCTCCTTTTAGACGCTCCGTAAAACGAGAGCTGATCCATAAGGTCTATGTGTCCGCTGTTGTACCTGTTCGGCATAAGGTCTCTTGTCGGTTTTACTTTGTTTATAGCGGAGCGTATCATAATGAACGGACAGTCAAAGGTTCTTCCATTGAATGTAACGAACTGATCGTAGGTCTTTATGGCATTCCAGAATTTTTCCAGCATCTCTTTTTCCGTGCCGCACTCAAACCTGATGCCGTCCTCTTCAAACGGTAGCAGCAAATCCCCGGGCGTTTGGAAATAAACAGCGCCTTTATTGGAATCGGGGTTTAGCATGCCTATAGTTATGATCTCGCCGGTAAGCGGATAAAAGGCAAGGCTTTCTTTTACCTGCGTCTTCTCTTCTTCCGTTTCAGCCCACTTAAGCAGGTATTCCTGCGTGGACGGATCGAGAGAATCAAAATCCGCTCCCACGGTCTCTATGTCAAATACAATTTTGCTCATTTTTTAGTAACATATAATCCGCAACTAATCTACGCCCTAACGCTCAACGCTTTACGGTCTGTTTATGCGGCCTTTTTCATCTTTTCAAAGACCTTCCATGTCTTGAGCGTGTCTATCGCCCTTTGCAGTTGCAGATCGTCTTTTTCTTCGACTTCCATCGGAGCCACCTCTTTTTCTTCAGGGGACTCCTTTTGCTGTTCATTTTTGAGGTGCCCTTCCAAATCTTTTTCTCTTACAACCCTGTGCTGCTCCTTTCCGTTTTTTGCCTCAAGCTTCACCACTATATCAGGCGTTATGCCCACGCCTTGAATGCTTATGCCCTTGGGAGTATAGTATTTCGCTGTGGTAAGACGCAGTCCCGAGCCGTCGTTGAGTGGAACGAGGCTCTGCACAGAGCCCTTTCCAAAGGTCTGGACGCCGATGATTATTGCCCTGTTCCAGTCCTTTACTGCGCCTGCCACTATCTCGGAGGCGCTTGCGCTTCCCTGATTGACGAGGACGACCATCGGGATTTCGGCATAGTATTTCGTCTCCCTTTCGGTGTAATACTCGGTCTTTTCCCCATTTCTGCTTTTAATATAGACCACAAGTTTTTTAGGCGGCAGAAACTGCTCGGCAACCTCCACCGCGCTGTTCAGAAGGCCTCCGGGATTATTCCTCAGATCGAGGATTAACGATGTTATACCCTCTTTTTTCAGGCGTTCCATCGTAGAGGTGAGGTCATTGGATGTTGCTTCCTGAAATTGGGTAAGTCTTATATATCCGATGCCGTCGCCGAGCGCCTTAGACTTCACGCTCTTTATACGTATAATATCCCTTACGATAGTAAACTCTTTAGGCTCTTTCCAGCCTTCCCTGAAAATGAGCAGTATAATGGGTGTGCCTTTTGGTCCTCTCATCTTGGAAACCGCATCCGTAAGTCCCATGTTTTTTGTCGACTCGCCGGAAATCTTAAGTATTTTATCTCCGGCTTTAATCCCTATTCTATATGCAGGGGTGTCTTCAATCGGCGCGATGACCGTAATCAGGCCGTCCTTTATTCCTATCTGGATTCCCAGCCCTCCGAATTCTCCTTTTGTTTCGACCTGAAGTTCCTTGAACGCCTCGGGCGTCATATAACCGGAATGAGGATCGAGGGATTGGAGCATGCCTTTGATGGCTCCGGTAACGAGGTCTTTCGTCTTTACCTCATCCACATAATTTTTCTTTATCATGGTAAGGACTTCGGTGAAAGTTCTGAGCTCTTCGTATCCGTTTTGAGCGCCTACGGTTTCGACTGCCCACCTGCCTATTACAGCTCCGAATAAGGCGAGAAAAAAAATTATCGTTACAACCAGCCATTTTTTCTTTAAAAACATTTGTTATCCTCCGTCTATCTCTTCAGCCATTGCTGGGGATCGAGGGGTTTGCCTTTGTATCTGAGCTCGAAATACAGGCCATTCGTTCCGAGCGCGGCTGATTCCCCCACCTCTCCGATGGCAGCATGTTCTTTTATTATAACTCCATTTTTCAAAAAAATCTTGGAGAGGTTTCCATAAAGCGTGTGGTAGCTCCCTCCATGGCTCACGATAACAAGCTGGCCGTAACCTTTGAAGTCATCCGCAAATACTATCTTGCCTTCGTGGACCGACCTTACGTCAGCGCCGGCAGAGGCCTTTATATGAATGCCGCTCCTGAAAACAGGGAGATTAAAAAGCGGATCTACCTGTGTGCCATACGGGATTGCTACGCTGCCGCTTACAGGCCATAAGAGCTTTCCTTTTAATTTGCCGAAACCACTGTCGTCATCCGGCTCGCCTTCTTTCGATCCCGGCTTAGACGGCGGCCTTTTTTTCCTCAACTCCCTTTCCCGCCTTTCCGATTCCGGTATTATCCTGAGCAGCCTGTTTGAGGCCTCCTGCGTTTCCTTTATCATTTTTTCGTAGGTCTTCTTTTCTTTCCTCACGCTGACTAAAAGCGTCTCCTTCTCGGCCTTCTTTTCTTTAAGGGATTCTTCGAGTTTCGCTAATTTTTTCTCCTCAAGCTTTAAATCCGCGAATAACTTCTTAAACCTTTTCTCTTTATCCGTCAGCATAAGCAGACGCTCTTTGTACTTTTTTATGAGACCGTAATCGTGGTTGGAAATATTCTTCAGGTACTGCATGGTTCTTATCGCATCCGGAATGCTCTCGCCGCTCATAAGTATCAAAATCACGTCATTATTGAGGTTTAACTGCTGCATTATCCGCAGCCTTTTTTTGAGATGTTCCCTTTGAGACTGAAGGAGCGCGCTATCCGTCTTTATATCTTCCTGCAAAACCCCTATTTCATGCTGTATATTTCTGATCTTCTTCCTCTGGGACGTTAACTGGCTTTCTATTTCGGTGAGTTCAACTGCCGTTTTCCTTAATTCGCCGAGGACGGACTTTTCGACTTTTTTGGCTGATTCGAGCTTCTTCTTTTGGGTGCGCAGGTCTTTCTGAATTTGTTTATATTCGTCGTGGGGGGCTTGAGCATAAACAACAGCGAAAGATGAAAAGTGAAAAGCAAGCAGGAAACCAAAAACAATTACTCCCCTCTTTTTCATATCTCAGAGTCTCAGCCTCCCGAGGGCTATGAGTGACCCTATAATGCCGAACATAATTCCGATTACAGGCAGCACGATTAAAATCTCAAAGGGGAATATCAAGGTCTTAAGCATTGGAATCACCATGCTTAACCTGTATGTTACGGCAAGATAAAAGAGCAGGGCGCCGATTATCCCGATGAATCCTCCGAAAAACCCGATAGAACCTCCCTCTATCATGAAGGGCATTCTCAGAAACCCCTTTGTCGCGCCGAGGAGCTTTATGATTTCTATTTCCTGCTTTCTCCTGTAGAATAGGATTTTTACGGTGCTGTATGTTACAAAGATCACGCCGGAAGATATGGTCAAAAAGATTATAATGCTCATGTTTTGCATGGACCTTCTTAAAAGGTGTATGGCATCCGCAACTTTTTCTCCGTAATAGACTTCATCTATTCCCTCTATCTTCTTTATCTCCCCTGCCACATGTTTTGCCGAGGATGGCGTTACGAAATCCTTTTTGAGCTTTATCTCAATGGACGATGAAAGCGGATTTTCGGTAAGGCCTTCGAGTATATAGCCCGTGTCCTTGAGCGTATGCTGCAGTTCCTTAAGGGCGTCTTCCTTTGAAATGTATTTCAGCCCCGCAATGTCGGGGCGTCTTTTTATGGTATCGATAATCCCCTGTGTCTCCTCCGCTGAAAGGTTTTCCTTCAGATATGTCACTATCGAAAACCTTTCCGGGAGACTGCTTGCGATAATCTCTATATTGTAAAGGAAAAAGGCGGTGAGGGTTATTATCAAAAGGCTCGAGGCAACAGTAAGAATGGAGAGCAGGTTAATCCATTTTTCCCTGCAGAGGCTTTTGAACGCCGATTTAAATGAATAAGAGAATGTCATCGGGCCGCCTCCTCTCCAGCGATGTTTCCGCCGTCCAGTTTCAGCACCCGGTTGCCGGTTCCCCTGAACAACTCCCTGTTATGGGTTGCGATTAGTATTGTGGCGCCCTGCACGTTCAGCTCGCGGAACAGGCGGATGATGTCTATAGATGTATTGGGATCGAGATTGCCTGTAGGCTCATCTGCAAGTATGACAAGAGGCTCTGCCGCTATTGCCCGGGCAATAACGACCCTTTGCTGCTCCCCTCCTGAAAGGCTTGTGGGATAACTGTCGCTCAAGTGGCGGATGTGGACTTTTTTCAGTGCGGTGGAAACGATGTCCCGTATCTCCCTTTCCTTCACCCCGCGAATCCTTAATGAGAGGGCGACATTGTCGAATACCGTGATGCTGTTGATAAGCTTAAAGTCCTGAAAGACGACACCCACGCTTCTTCTGAGGAGCGGTATCTGAGACTCTTTTAAGGATGCAAGGTGGAAGTCTCCTATTACGATATCTCCTTCATCCGGACGTTCGGCGAAATACATAAGCTTGAGAAGCGTGGATTTGCCCGCGCCGCTCGGCCCTGTGATGAACGTTATCTCTCCCTTTTGAACGGTGAATGTTATATTTTTAAGAACGGTCTGATTGTCGTAGTATTTAGAGACATTTTGAAAGGTTATCATGATTTAGGCGATAGGCAATGGGCGATAGGCAATGGGCGATAAACGGAAAAATATGGATACAAGGTTATATCCTATCACCTATAGCCTCTTGCCTATAGCCTGAATTACTGTTTTTACAATATCATCCGCGGTGAGCCCATAAAGCTTCAATAGCTCATCAGGCTTGCCTGAGCCTCCAAAGGTATCCCGAGTGCCGATCCTCTTCACTGCAACCGGATGGTTTTCAGATAAATATTCGGCAACAGCGCCGCCGAGCCCGCCTATTACGGAATGCTCTTCGGCAGTGACAATAAGCTTTGAGGCCTTCGCCGCTTTCAGCAGTGCTTCCGTATCGAGCGGCTTTACCGTAGACATATTGATTACGCCGGCATCTATGCCTTCTTTGGCAAGGGTCTCCCTCGCCTGCAGCGCGGCGGCAACCATTATTCCATCGGCTATAATGTTCGCGTCTTTGCCTAAATTGAATATATGCGCCTTTCCTATCTGAAATTTATAATCAGGCGGCATTACAGCCGGAACCTTTGCCCTTCCGAGCCTCACATAAACCGGGCCTTCGTATTCGGCTATCGCATCTATGACCTGCTGCGTCTCAAACCCGTCTGAAGGCACTATCACAATCATCTCGGGCAGCACGCGCATTAATGCCACATCTTCAAGAGCCTGGTGAGATGCGCCGTCTTCTCCGACGGTGAGACCGCTGTGGGTTGCAACCAGCTTTACATTGAGGTGAGAATAACATACGGTCTGGCGTATCTGCTCCCACGCCCTTCCTGTTTCGAATATTGCAAACGTGGATGCAAACGGCATCTTCCCGGCAAGAGACAATCCGCCGGCTGTGCCGACCATGTCCTGCTCGGATATGCCCATGTTAAAAAACCTTTCAGGGAATGCCTTTGCGAATTTGGCCGTCTTTGTAGAGCCCGAGAGGTCCGCGTCAAGAACCACCACTTTTTCGTTTCTCTTGCCTAACTCAACGAGCGCCGCGCCGTAGGCGTCGCGTGTTGCAACAGCCTGCCCCGCGAAACTCTGAGTTCCGGCTGCTGACTGCTGACCGCTGACTGCTGACTGCTCTGTCCTACTTCCCATTTTCGCCTAATTCCTTTAACGCCTTTTCGAGCTCTTCCTTTGTAGGAGCGAGTCCATGATATTCAGCCTTGCCTTCAAAGAAAGAAACTCCCTTGCCTTTTATCGTATTCGCAAGGATTACCGACGGCTTGCCCTTTATCTTTTCGGCCTCGTCGAGGGCGCTTACAATTTCTCCCATATTATGGCCGTCTATTTCGAATATATGCCAGTTGAATGCCTTCCATTTTGGAGCCACCGGCGTTATTTTCATTACGTCCTCGCACCTGCCGTCTATCTGAAGCTCGTTTAAATCAACAATAGCGCATAGATTATCCACCGCATAGTGGCCTGCTGTCATGGCGGCTTCCCATACCTGCCCTTCCTGAATCTCTCCGTCGCCCAGAAGGCAGTAAACCCTTGATGCGCTGTCATCAAGCCGTAATCCTAATGCCATGCCATTTGCAATGGACAGGCCTTGTCCGAGGGAGCCTGTGGATACCTCGATTCCCTTCAATAATTTCGATGATGGGTGTCCCTGCAAAGGACTCCCCGTTTTCCTGAGAGTGCCGAGAAGGGATTTGTCGAAATATCCGGTTAATGCAAGGACTGTATAAAGGAGAGGCGCCGCATGTCCTTTTGATAATATAAACCTGTCGCGATCCTGCCATTTTGGATTATCCGGCCTGTGCCGCATCTTATAAAAATAAAGCGCTGTAACTATATCCGCCGACGAAAGGGAGCCTCCGGTATGTCCCGATCCGGACTGAGTAAGCATCTTCAGGATTTCTACCCTGACCATTCTCGCCTGCTCTTTCAGAAATGTAATATCGCGTGATTGTGTTAAAACAGCCATTAAGTCTCCCAATCAACAAAAAATTAGAGTATTATATAACATCCCTGCAAAAAATTGTAATTCGCCGCATTGAGACCCCAGGGCGGAGAAAGAATCAATGGCTTCGATTATCAATGTACATTCCAAGTCAATCATTTACAGCAATACCCCTTATCTTGCATGTGCAAATTCAATACGCCTTTTTCAAAAGCGCTGAAATGTCCTTCAGTTTTTTATCGAGCGTCCAGAGGGGAATATTACTTAACACTGCTGAGACAAGAAGGTGCATGTCGATATATCCAAGTCCTTTCCCCATAAGGCGATACTTCTCGATAAAGGTCATAACTTCTTCGTGTTCCGCCTGAGTCGCCGTTGGAAGCGTTTGTAAAAGAGAAATTATTTCAGCCCTGTTTTTGAGGTTCCCGCAGGCAAGCTCACCGACAATAAATGGATGGCAGACCGCAATGCCGTCGCTTAACAAAACCTCAAGCCCGATATTCCCCTCACGCAGATGTGCGACCCATACCGATGTATCAACAAGAACCATGTTATCCGTTTGCGGATCTTCTGCGCGGGACTGCCTTCAGCTTCTTTTCGGTGCCGCCGAGGATGGCGAGCCTTCTGGAGCTCTCCCTCGCAATCAAAGATTCGAGCCCGGCCCTGACGAGCGCGGTCTTTTCTTTAACGCCTGTCAGTTTGGCCGCTTTATCAAGCAATTCATCCTCAATGTTCAATGTCGTTCTCATATGCGCTCCTCTTTAATATGCATCTATCATCTGCATTAATATGGATTAAATGATGCCATCCTGTCAAGAGACGCGCGGGTTCGAATCTCAACGCCCAGACGGTTTCTTGTCATAAAATTCTTTCTCTATCTGCTTCTTGACCGCTTCTATTCTCGCGGTTAGATTAGGATGCGTGTCGAGAAGGCCGGTTCTGTCATATTCTTCGGATATGTCGTTTGCCTTTGCTATGGCCCTCAGTTTCTCAAGTGCGGTTACAGCGGCCTGAGGATTCATTCCTATGGAGATCAGCGCGGAAGCAGCTTTTTCGTCCGCCTCGTATTCGTTTTCGCGCATGTACGCCCTTGTAACGAGCGGATTTACTATGAGGTTGGCAAGTCCCCCTACCTTGGGTATGAATCTCAATATATTGAGCGTGACGCTTACGCCTGTTGCAGACTGACAGTGGCTTAAGGCGATCCGGGATTAAATATCGATATTCTTGGCCTCCAGCGCATGCTTGGTAATGAACTCTTTGCGGGGTTCGACCTGATCTCCCATAAGTATGGTGAATATCTCGTCCGCCTTTACCGAATCCTCTATACTGACCTGCATGAGCGCCCTTTTCTCCGGATCCATTGTTGTCTCCCATAACTGCTGGGGGTTCATTTCGCCGAGTCCCTTGTACCTCTGGATGCTCAGGCCTTTTTTGGACGCCTCTGTTACTGTGGCGAGAAGTTCTTTTAAGGAAGCGGCCTCTTTTTTGATTTCCTTTATGCTGATCTTATACGGCGGCTTGCCGAATACGGCCGTTACCTCTTTATAGACCTGCGCTATCTCTTTGAATTCCGGGGACTGAAGGAATTGCACCGAAAGATTCATCTTAGAGTTCTGCAGTTTGATTTCTACGGCGTATGCCTCCTGCTCCTCATCGAAGATTATTTCGCCGGGCTTTATATTTTTGATTTTCTTTTGTATCTCTTCCAACAGCGAGGCGAGCGCTTCTTTGCTTTTGAAGCTTGATTTATCTATGCCCTGTTCTAAAAGAAGGTTTATAATCTCCGGGTCTTTTCTCTTTCTTCCAAACCAATCCATAAGCTTCTCATAGGCGGAAACCTTTTTGAGATGAGGAATGAGTTTCTTGCCTCCTATCCCGCCTGACGGCGTGGATACCTGAATATCCTCTGCGGCGAGGTCAAAGAGCATGGCCATCAATTCCGTCTCGTTCTGGGCATATCTTTCCGCCTTTCCTCTCTTTATCTTGAAAAGCGGCGGCTGGGCGATATACAGATAACCTCTTTCGATTAATTCGGTCATCTGCCTGTAAAAGAATGTAAGGAGGAGCGTCCTTATGTGAGCGCCGTCAACATCAGCGTCCGTCATGACTATTATCTTGTGATACCGGGATTTCAGCGCGTCGAAGTCATCGCGGCCTATGCTTGTGCCGAGGGCTGTTATCAATGTCTTTATCTCATCGGATGTGAGCATCTTGTCGAAGCGCGCCTTCTCTACATTGAGTATCTTTCCCCTTAATGGAAGTATCGCCTGAAAACGCCTGTTCCTTCCCTGCTTTGCAGAGCCTCCCGCGGAGTCTCCCTCTACTATGAATATCTCAGACCTTGCAGGGTCTTTCTCCGAGCAGTCTGCAAGCTTGCCCGGAAGCCCGGTGTCTTCAAGGATGCCTTTTCTTCGCGTGAGTTCCCTTGCCTTTCTTGCGGCCTCGCGCGCCCTCGCTGCCTGAATCGCCTTTTCTATAATCTTTTTTGCGACTGAAGGGTTTTCCTCGAAATATCTTGATAGGGCTTCATTTGTTATGGATTCGACCAATCCTTTAACTTCGCTGTTTCCCAGCTTCATCTTTGTCTGGCCTTCAAACTGGGGATTGGAAAGCTTTACGCTTATGACCGCCGTGAGCCCTTCCCTTATGTCTTCCCCTGAGATGCTCTCCTTGCCTTCCTTCAGAATTCCCGCGGACGTGCCATAGCTGTTGGACGTCCTTGTGAGGGCGGATTTAAAACCGACCAGATGCGTTCCTCCCTCTCTCGTGTTTATATTGTTGGCGAAGGTGTATATGTTCTCAGCGTAGCCGTCATTGTACTGGAGGGCTACTTCGATGCTTATCGCTTCTCTTTCTCCGGATACGTATATGGGCTTGGGATGAATCAGGGTTTTGTTTTTATTGAGGTGCTCGACGAAGGATATAATTCCTCCCTTGTAGATGAAGCTCTGGCTCTTATTTGTCCTTTCGTCGGTCATATTTATCTGAAGGCCTTTATTCAAGAATGCAAGCTCTCTGAGGCGTTGGGCGAGGACGTCGTAATGGAACTCCAGTGCCTCAAATATCTCGGAATCGGGCTTGAAGGTAACCTTTGTCCCTTTGCCCTTTGTCTTGCCTACAACAGTGAGCGGCGTCATTGTTTTTCCGCGTTCGAACCGCTGCTGATAGACCTGTCCGTTCTGCTTTATCTCGACCTCAAGCCATTCCGAAAGCGCGTTTACGACAGAAACTCCCACTCCGTGAAGACCTCCCGAAATCTTGTACGCCTTTGATTCGAACTTTCCTCCGGCATGAAGCTCGGTAAGCGCTATTTCAGCGGCGGTCCTGCCTT
>JACREW010000095.1 GCA_016212685.1 Nitrospirota bacterium | reverse complement strand
TCCTCTGCATACAAACCGGAAAGACCGTTAAGGACGAAAAACGCCTGAAGATGTCTACGGATGAATTCTACTTCAGGTCTCCGGATGAAATGAAGCAGGCATTCAGGGACGTGCCTGAGGCGATACTGAATACCCGCGCTATTGCCGAGCGGTGCAATTTCGATTTTGCGCTTGGAAAAAGCCTGTTGCCGAAATATGATCTGCCCAACGGCGTTTCTCCTGATCTATATCTCGAAGGCCTTGCCGCAGACGGACTTAAGGCCAAGTTCAGAGGGAATCCGCCGGCAAACCATCTCGACAGGCTCAAGCTGGAGCTTCAGGTAATAAAAAAGATGGGATATTCATCTTATTTCCTCATAGTCTGGGATTTTATAAGTTATGCGAGAAAAAAAGGCATACCGGTCGGCCCGGGCAGGGGCTCCGCAGCCGGAAGTCTCGTTGCCTATTGCCTCGATATAACTGAAATAGACCCCCTTAAATACAACCTTCTTTTCGAAAGGTTCCTGAATCCGGAAAGGATCAGCATGCCGGATATAGACGTTGATTTCTGCAAGGACAGGAGGGGAGAGGTCATAAACTACGTCGGGGAAAAATACGGCAGCGACCACGTCACGCAGATAATCACATTCGGAACAATGGCCGCAAAAGCCGCGATAAGGGATGTTGGAAGGGTTATGGATATTCCATACGCGGAAGTCGATAAAATAGCCAAGCTCGTGCCGGGGCACAACATAAGCATCGGTGATTCCCTGAAAGTAGAGCCCCAGTTAAAAGAATTGTACGACAACAACCCGGCGGTGAAGGAACTGCTCGATATTGCGCAAAGGCTCGAAGGATTGTCGAGACACGCAGGCACACACGCGGCGGGAGTTGTTATAGCGCCGAAGCCGTTGACCGATTTTATGCCCCTTTATAAAAACCCTTCGGAAGATACCGTTACCACCCAATTCGATATGGGCTCCGTGGAGAGCGTAGGGCTTTTAAAGTTCGATTTTTTGGGATTGAAAACGCTCACAGTGCTCGAAAAGACCGTGGATTACATAAAACAGCAGGGCAGCGAAATAGTCCTTTCCGAGATTCCTATCGCGGACGAAAAAACATACAGGCTCTTAAGTTCGGGAGAAACCACAGGGATATTTCAACTCGAAAGTTCCGGTATGAGGGACATCCTCGTCAGGATGCAGCCGAACAGGTTCGAAGACCTGATCGCGCTTCTCGCCCTTTACCGGCCCGGGCCGATGGCGTGGATAGACGACTTTATAAAAAGGAAGAAAGGCGAAACAAAAGTGGAGTATGAACTGCCTCTACTGAAAGAAGTCCTTGACGAAACCTACGGGATCATTATCTACCAGGAGCAGGTTATGATGATCGCCAATAAAATAGCCGGGTTTTCTATGGGCCAGGCAGATATCCTGCGAAGGGCGATGGGAAAAAAGAAGCAGGAGGAGATGGAAGAGCAGAAAGAGGTCTTTGTAAAAGGCGCTGTCGCCAACGGATTCCCTGAAGGAAAGGCTCAAAGGCTATTCGAGATTATGGAGCCGTTTGCGAGATACGGCTTTAACAAATCCCATTCGGCCGCCTATGCCTACGTGGCGTATCAGACGGCATACCTGAAGACGCATTATCCCGTCGAATTCATGACCGCAAACCTGAGCGTAGACATGGGGGATACGGACAAAATAGTCAAGCTCATAAACGAATGCAGGAACATGTCCATCTCGATATTGCCTCCGGATATCAACGAGAGCGAAAGGGAATTCAAGATAGTCGGAAGCCGCGTCCGGTTCGGCCTCGAAGCGGTAAAAGGGGTGGGCACTGCGGCAATAGAAATAATCTTGAAAGAGAGAGAAGGCAAAAAGTTCGAAACCTTCGAGGACTTCATGTCGAGGATCGATAATAAAAAGGTGAACAAGAAGGTAACGGAAAGCCTTATTAAGGCAGGAGCCTTTGATTCCATTTATCAGGATAACCTGTTTACGGCAAGGGCAAAGGCCATGGATACGCTTGTATCCTCTTCGAAAGCGAACGGCTTCGGTCCGGGGCTGTTCGGAGAAGGCGGCATTTTAGATGAGGCCGTCAAGCCGTGGGACGAGAATACATTGTTGAATAATGAGAAAGAGTCTCTCGGCTTTTACATATCCGGACATCCTCTTACAAAATACAGGAAAACATTGTCGTCTATGGATGTTGTTCCGTTATCCTATGTGGAAGAAAAAGACGAGAGGGCGGATATATGCGTTGCCGGGATCATAAGCGAGATGAAGAGCAAGGCAAAAGAGAAGGGCATTACGGCTTATTTGACCATGGAGGACGAAACAGGGCGCTGCGATATGCTTGTATTCCCCGACCTTTATAAAAAAAGCGCGGACATACTGAAAAAAGGCAACCTGGTTATAATACGCGGTCAGGTATTCAAGTCCGAAAAAGGCGCGAAGGTTATGGCGCGGGAAATGCAAAGCCTGACGGAAATGGAGATCAGCACGAAATATGAGGTGGCGCTCAGGTGCGGTGATTTTAAAGAGACCGCCGAAAAGCTCGTGACTATAAAAAAACTGCTCGGCGACGCCCCGAACGGCAAGGACAGCGTATCGTTTAAATTCTATCTTCCAGAATATTGTGTTATCATAGCATCCCGGCTTCAGCCGGCAGGCAACTTTGCCTTTGAAGCGGAAAAAATAACCGGAGAAACTGTAAAGATATTATGAGTTATTATCTCGATTTTGAAAAACCTCTCGAAGAACTCGAGACTAAGATCGAAGAGCTGAGGAAGCTTTCGGACGGCACGGAAATAGATATAGCATCCGAAATAAAGCGTCTCGAAAAAAAGGCGAAGGATCTGCGCTCCGAGATATTCTCGAATCTTACCCCATGGCAAAAGACCCTTATAGCCCGCCATCCCGAGAGGCCGTATACCCTCGATTATATCGGCATTATTGCAGAGGACTTCATCGAGCTGCACGGAGACAGGAGATTCGGCGATGATCCCGCTATTGTGGGTGGGGTCGGAAAGATTAACGGCGTTCCGATGGTTATTATCGGCCATCAGAAAGGAAGGGGCACAAAGGAGAGGATCTACAGAAATTTCGGGCAGCCCAATCCCGAAGGCTACAGGAAGGCGCTCAGGCTGATGAAGCTGGCGGAGAGATTTAAAATGCCTGTTGTAACCTTTATCGATACTCCCGGCGCATATCCGGGAATAGGAGCGGAAGAACGGGGTCAGGGAGAAGCAATAGCCACAAGTCTCATGGAGATGTCGAGGCTGAAAACGCCTATAATCTCCATCGTAATAGGAGAAGGCGGAAGCGGCGGCGCCCTCGCGCTGAGCGTTGCGGACAGGCTCTACATGCTGGAACATTCCGTATATTCAGTGATTTCGCCGGAGGGGTGCGCGGCTATTTTGTGGAGGAAGAACGGGGAACTCGGCACCGAAGACTTCTCGAGGGCGGCCGATTCTTTAAAACTCACCGCCGAAGATTTGAAGTCTTTCAAAATTATAGACGATATAATCCCGGAGCCGCTCGGAGGCGCCAATAGGGAACCTGAGACAACGGCGAAGAAGATAGTCGAATATATTTTTAAGGCTCTCGAACCATTGCAGTCGAAAAGCGCTTCAAAACTTATAGAAGATCGATATAAAAAAATAAGAAAAATCGGCAGCCTTACTCAAACAGCGCAGTAATCGCCGACCAAAATTTTAATCATTAATGCCTTACCCTTTGTGAGCCTCTATTTCCTTCTTAAGACTTTCAGCAAAATCGTCAGCTTCATCCTCTTTAATAAATTTATGGTCGCAAGGCATCTTATGCATTATGTTTTGCGCCTTAATAAAAGCAGATTTTAGTTTTTCATCCTGAGGAGACCCTATCAGAACGTTTAATTTAAACGACTCCCCGCCATCGACAAGGCTTGTGACTCGACCTACCCAGGTATTGGCTTTATCGGTTATTGATCCAGCTTCCATCAAGTCAAAAGAGATCGGCTCATGTATGTGCCATTGCTCATTTTTCCAGCAATATTTGAATTCATGATCATAGTTGTTGCCTATAATCTGGTGGGGTACGAGATTAGCAAGGATGCGCCGTTCCTCCATGGGTTTCTTATAAACCTTCCATACATCTTCATCGCTTCTGCTTTGCCTCTCTGTTTTTTCATAATACTTTTCTATATAACGGTTATAAATCTCTTCAAGGGTTTCCTGCGGGTTTTCAGTCAATCCATAACCTTCCTGAGAAAATTGCAGCGAACTGTCATCTATTGGTAAGACCCGTGGAGTAAAGTCTTTCACGCTGACCGGCATTTTCTCAAACAGGAGTTCATCGACCAGACGCTCACCTTCTTCCTCAAGCCTTGCCTGAATATATCTTGAGACCTGCCGGAAGTGGTCACCGTTTATATTTGAAAACATTTTTGAAAGACGGCCATATCTTGACGTGCATATCGCGCTTAGAAATCTGGCCTTCGGAGCATATAGCACAACTCCTACATTGATGAACTCACCCGACACAATATCATGAATATATCTTAGGACTGAAAAACTATACGGTATCTTCATTGTAACGCCCTCCTTATTTCGTCGACGAAATCATTGCTATGATAAACAATCTCGTTGATATGGGTTGTTATTTTTGATATGTTATCGCTTCGCCAATCCTCCGGCACATCTGAAAGAATAGTTCCTACGACATTATCAGTCAGCATTTCAAGCGCCCCGGCAAATCGATCGAGATTTACCGTCTGCCCCTTCAGATTCCCGCAAAACAAGTGGTCTTTGATAAATCTCAAATTCGATATCTGCCATGGATTAGTCGTCGGCAATATTTCATATATAAACATCAGACTCATTTCATGGTCTATGATGTATAAATCGTCGCCTTTCCAAAGAATGTTCGGCTTATTAACCTTTCTATCAGGGTTTTGTATCAATGCATCAAAGGCGAATATTTCCGCCGCCAATGTTCTCAGACTTGTAGGTATCGCTTTGCCTACAGGCCATGTTTCAAAACCTCCTGTAATCACCCTGCTGCCGAAATTCAATCCGGAGCTTTCTTTGATTTTCAGTGAGAGATCAGGATCGGGAATCGCCCCCGCCAGCAATGGGTCTAATTCAATTATAGCAGGTTCAGGAGTCGGTATATCAAGGAAATATGCCAGTTGAGACGCAATTAGTTCAGCCGCAAGACCATTCACCCCACTTTCCATTCCCGCC
>JACREW010000094.1 GCA_016212685.1 Nitrospirota bacterium | reverse complement strand
TTATCATTACGCAGATAATGTCCGTGATACCCGCCCTTGCTGTTGCAGTCCTCGCGGACAAGAATATTATAACAGTATGGCACGTGGGTATAATCGCAGCTTTTTTGGGAACGGTAAATGCCTTTGACGTGCCGGCGCGTCAGGCCTTCTTAGCCGAGGTGGTCGGCAGGGCCGATATAACGAACGCCATTGCTCTTAATTCGGCTGCCTTCAACGGCGCGCGGATTATAGGCCCGATGATAGCCGGGTTTGTTATTGCGGGCATAGGCATTCCCGCCTGCTTTTATCTCAATGCCGTGAGCTTTGTGCCGGTGATTTTTGCCCTCTCTAAAATAAAGGCAAAGGGCTCGATAAAGGCTTATGAGACCGGCCTCCTTACCGGCATAGCCGACGGCTGGAGGTTTATAAAAAAAGAAAAGCCGGTGATGCATATAATGTCTCTTATTTCGGTATTCAGCCTATTCGGGATTCCTTACATCACGCTTCTGCCTATACTTGCCGGAGAGATATTGCAGGTGGGGGTGCGAGGACTCAGCTTTCTTGTCGCATCGGCAGGCGCGGGTTCTTTCCTTGCGGCAATGATGATAGCGTTCAAGGGGGAGGTAAAACGCAAGGACATTTATATTCCTCTGTCCGCGCTCGTTTTTTCCGCAGCTATTTTAGGAATTTCTTTTTCCCGGGATTTTAATCTTTCTATGTTGTTTATTTTTTTTGCGGGATGGGGTATCGTAAGTTTCCTCGCCACGAGCAACAGTTTTATACAACATGTCGTGCCGGATTTTTTAAGAGGAAGGGTAATGGGTCTTTACACCCTCGTTTTTCTGGGTTTTGCGCCGGCAGGGAATTCTATCATAGGGATTGCCGCCGATCTCTTCGGAACAATCATATCGCTGAAGATTTTTGCGCTTATGTGCATTATCGGGAGTATAATATTTGCGAGGTTATTCAGAAAAGAGGCGGGCAGAAATCCAGCCTCACTCAGGCAATGAGAGGCTGAAAGTAATGTTATGAAACTTCTTGCAATCGAGACATCGACAATGTTGGGCGGCGTGGCGATCATGGACGGCGATGCGCTTATTGCCGAGTCGCGCCTGAACGTAAAGGTTACTCATTCCGAGCGCCTTATGGCTGAGATAGATAAAACATTGGCTCAATCAGGATTGCAAATAGACGACATAGATGTTTTCGCGGTCGCCATAGGTCCGGGTTCATTCACCGGCCTCAGGGTCGGCCTCAGTACGGTAAAAGGTCTCGTGTATGCCACAGGCAAAAGGCTTGTTTCAGTTCCGACGCTTGAGGCATTCGCATGGAAGGTGCCGTTCAGCAGATATGATGTCTGCCCGCTTCTCGATGCCCGGAAAAAAGAGGTTTATGCCGGCATATTCCGGTGGGCTGATGACGGTTTTGTGAGGATTATGGACGAGGAGGCAATCAAGATAGACGCCCTTATGTCTTCCATAAACGAGCCGACAATCTTTTTAGGGGAGGGCGCTCTTATCTATAAAGACAGCATAAAATCAAATCTCGGGGATAGGGCTTTTTTTGCAGGCCCTCAACACATGGTTCCATCCCCCGCGAATGTGGCATACCTCGGCATGAAGAAGGCGACGGCAGGAAAATTTGAAGATACTATAACGCTGGCGCCGATGTATTTAAGAAAATCCGAGGCGGAAATAAAAAAAGGCGCATGAATACCGTCTATATCCGGGAAATGTATCCCGATGACGTTGTTGAAGTGCTGGATATAGAAAGGCAGTCTTTCACAATGCCTTGGTCGGATACGTCTTTTCGCAGCGAGATTTACAGCAGGTATTCCATAACGCGGGTTGCGGAACTTAACGGTACTATTGTCGGCTATATATGCGTCAAGCATGTGGCGGACGAAGGCCACCTGCTCGATCTTGCCGTGCATCCTGATTACAGAAAACGGGGCATCGCAAAGATGCTGCTTGCCAATGCTATCGAAGAACTGAGGTTATGCGGCTGCAGGTTTTTTTATTTAGAGGTGAGAGTATCGAATCGCGCGGCTAAAAAGCTTTATGAAGATCTCGGATTCAGGACGGTCGGGACGCGGAAAGGCTATTATATGAATCCGATAGAGGACGCGGTTCTAATGATGCGGGAATTGTAAAATTCAAATAAGCGGCAGGGCACAGTATTTCCGCTCATTCTCGAAAGGCATCCAGCCTTTCTCCGAGGCGCCAGCCCGCTCCGCTGTCCATCGCTTCGCTTGGGCTGCCGAAGCCGCTTCAATACAATGCCCTGCCGCTTATTTTGTCAGCGATTTCATGAATTCGAGGACGGTTTTTTTCAGCTTTTTGTCTTTTATTCCCCTGAATGTGTGCAGTAAGAGTTGTTCGTCGTCCGTCAGTTTGCCGTAGACAGCAGGCTTTTCCGAGACTGTCCACGCCTCCTGCCCGAAAAAGTTTTTTAGCGGGATAGCGAGGGCATTTGCTATCTGCCTCAGCCTTTCTATGCTTATATTGTTCGTATCTTTTTCGTAC
>JACREW010000097.1 GCA_016212685.1 Nitrospirota bacterium | reverse complement strand
ATAAACGCGACCGTAAGCATATTCTTTAACTCAAGGCCGCGCCTTGTGTTGAAGTCCATATCCAAAATATGTTTCCATTTTAAAAGATGTTCCATTGCGCTATTGAGCGATTCACCGCATCTTATTATTCCGACCTTTTCCCACATGAGCCTCCTTAACGAAGTCCTTACTTCTTCAAGCTCGGAAGACCGAAAGTTTGAAAGTTTGCCCGACGGGGACAGTCCCGATTCTACGACTAACCCCCCTTCATCCCCCCTTAATTTAAGGGGGGAATGGGGGGTTAATGTCCGTAAATCCGGGACAGTCCCCTCTCTTAACTCCTTTGCTTCTGCACTTCCGCACTTCTGCGCTTCCGCTCTATGCTGTGCCGCCGCAACTCCTGCCCTGTAGCCGTACACAAGCCCCTCGATCAGGCTGTTGCTCGCCAACCGGTTTGCTCCATGAACCCCTGTGCATGCCACCTCGCCTGCCGCGTACAATCCTTTTATGCTTGTGGCTCCGTTGAGACCTGTTTTCACGCCCCCCATCATGTAATGCGCCGCCGGAGAGACGGGTATTAAATCTTTTGTTATATTCAAGTCATATCGAAGGCATGTGGAATAAATCCTCGGAAATCTTTTTTTAATGAATTCAGAATCGCGATGCGTAAGATCGAGATATACATGGCTGTTGTTTGTCCTTACCATCTCGGATATTATCGCCCTCGATACGACATCCCTCGGCGCGAGTTCCGCGTCGGGATGGTAATTTTTCATGAATGTCTCTTTAAAAATATTTCTGAGAATAGCCCCTTCTCCTCTCATAGCCTCGCTCAATAAAAACTGCGGCGCTGCCGGTGCAAAGAGCACGGTGGGATGAAATTGCACAAATTCCATATCCTCAAGAACCGCTCCAGCCCTGTATGCTATAGCCATGCCATCGCCTGTTACAACGGCGGGGTTCGTTGTCCTCGAAAACACCTGCCCAGCGCCTCCTGTAGCAAGCAGTGTCGATTTCGCGCATATGGCAATAATCTCGCCGTCCTTTAAAACATACGCGCCTTTGCATCTTCCGTCCTCGATTATCAAATCAACGGCCGTGGAAAACTGCATCCTCCGGATCGTTTTGAAGGATTTGATTTTGTTTATCAGCACCCGTTCCAGTTCTTTGCCTGTGGAGTCTCCGTGCGCGTGCAATATCCTGCGCCTCGAATGCGCGGCCTCGATTGTAAACGCCAGTTTCGTTCCTTCCTTGTCGAATTCAGCGCCCCATTCTATAAGATCGAGTATCCTTTCCGGCCCCTCTTCAACGAGCGCCTTCACCGCATCTTCCCTGCAAAGGCCGTCGCCGGCCTTTATCGTGTCCTCGAAATGAATGCCGACTTCGTCCTCGTCGCTTAAAGCTACCGCGACCCCGCCCTGCGCGTATTCGGTGCTGCTTTCGGTGGGAATGTCTTTTGTGACTACGATAACCTTGCCGAGCCGCGCGAGTTCGACGGCAGCCCTGAGCCCCGCGACCCCGCTGCCGATAACGAGGAAATCGGTGGTTATGTTCCGCATGATGCCTAAATTTTACCATAGATTCTTGACTCTGTATCGCACTATTCAATAAAATCCTTAATAAACCGGAATAATGAGGAGGATTGCGCAGATGCCTGAAGAATCAAAGTATAATCTGGAAGAATCATTAAAGGGTTATAAAGAAAAAGTTTCTCCGATAGACAAAGCCACCCTCGCATGGGATAGAGAACTGATATTTGTCGGGAGAACAAATAGGGGATATGAAGTAGAATTCGACGCACACCTGCAGTGGGGATGCAAACCGACAGATACATTGCTCCTGAGCATTGCAGGGTGTCTGGCAATCGATGTGCTGACCTTTCTGCAGAAGATGCGGGCGGAAATTGCAAGCTTTAAAATGGATATAATCGGAGAAAGAAATCCGACCCCGCCGCAGTATTATAAAGCAATTGAGATAATCCTATATATCGCAGGAAAAAACTTAGACGCTAAAAAAGTTGACCGGGCAGTATCTCTGTCACACGAAAAGTACTGCTCTGTTTATCATTCTTTAAGGAAAGATATGGAAATGAAGGTAAGATACATCCTCGAAGAAAAAGAGCCGTCTAAAGAGATAAGCGATTAAAATGATAGGGACTATTTTCTCGACAGAACTGGAAGCCGGTATGATTATAGAGCGGCTTGAGAGAAAAGAGAACCTTTCCATTCAGGGTAAATCTTTCCATACCGGCATCTTAAACGATACGGCAGTAACAGTTTGTATATGCGGCGTGGGCAAGGCCAATGCCGCGCATGGGGCAGCGCTTCTTATCGAAAAATTCAAGCCCGATTCTGTTTATAACATCGGTGTCGGAGGGGCATATCCTTCTTCGGGATTAAGCATCGGAGATGTAGTCATTGCGGAAAAAGAAATTTACGGTGACGAAGGGCTGTTGTCAAAAGACGGCTTTCATACTATGGATGAAATATTGAGCAATGCTATCCTGAATGAATTTATTATGCGCGTTCCAGAAGAATTGAAGGAATTTAAAAACAAAGGCAATTTCGTTACGGTCTCGACATGCACGGGCACATTGGAAAAAGGCAGGGAAATAGAAAAAAAATTTAATGCCGTATGCGAAAACATGGAGGGCGCGGCAATCACGCAGATCTGCGCCTTATCGGGGATTCCCGTTACTGAGATACGCGGCATAAGCAACATTATCGAGGACAGAACAGCGGAGCCGCTCAATAAAGCAGACATTATCAAAACCGCGGAGAATGTGCAGAGATTCTTTTTAGAAACTATAAAATAAGGCGGTGCATGGTATTGGAGCGACTTCGACAGACCAAGCGTAACCCCACCTAACCTCCCCTTAGATAAGTGGAGGTTAGGTGGGGTTATCGTAGCTTCGGAGAATGGCTCGGATGCCATTCGAGAATGAAGCGGAAATATTATGCGCCGCCTTAAATAAACATTATTTTGATTCGTATAACTTCATCACAGCGTCCCTTGTTACTACGGACTCGATGAGTTTGTAATCCGCCTTAATATCTTTCAGCGCTTCGGCTATATTCTCGTATCCGCCTTCCTGCCTGTCAACAAGGGCTATCACCTTCACAATATTAAGCCCCGCCTCCCTCGCCCTCGTTATCGCCTCGATAGTTGACTTGCCGGTTGTAATCACATCATCGACAATAACCACCCTGTCGCCTGCCTTCACATCGCCCTCTATCCACTGCATTGTGCCGTGAGATTTGGCGCTCTTTCTGACGACAAACGCCTCGATGGGCTTTTTTTTCAAATAAGATGTATACGCCACCGCATCGGCTATAGGGTCTGCGCCGAGGGTAAGGCCGCCGATGCCTTTCACATTCAGGTCTTTTATCATATCGAAGATGATATTGCCTATCAGATACATCCCCTCGGGATTAAGCGTAACCATCTTGCAGTTAAAATAGTAATTGCTCATGCGCCCGGAGACCAGCTTAAACACCGGCTCCTCGCTGTATTTAAAAACCCTGTCGTAAATCAACCGTATCAGCCTGTCTCTCATACAATCTCCTCGTCAAAAATTTATCCATTGTATCACTGCGAGGCCGTATCTTTCAATTTCTGTTATATTATCTTAAAATTATGAAACTCATACCGGTGCCTTTTTAGAGGCAATAAAAGGAGTCTGACATGGCAAAAACAATGGAAGGAAAAGGGCTTGCCGAAGAGATCAGAAATAACGTAAAGCAAAAAGTCGGGATGCTGAACGGCATGGGCATTGAGGTCGGTCTTGCGTTAATGCTCGTCGGCGACAATCCTTCGTCAAAACAATATATGGCGGCCACGTTAAAGGCATGCAAAAGCACGGGCATAAAACCTTACGAATACAGATTCCCCGAATCGGTCAGCATAAACGAACTGCTGAACGCGGTGCATTCCATAAACAGCGATGAGCGCATTCATGGACTGCTCGTATTCTTCCCGCTTCCGAGAA
Source organism: Nitrospirota bacterium (assembly GCA_016212685.1). GTDB lineage: Bacteria > Nitrospirota > Thermodesulfovibrionia > Thermodesulfovibrionales > Dissulfurispiraceae > GWB2-47-37. Next base: position 2,688 of record JACREW010000097.1, on the reverse strand, counting down.
GGATCAACAGCAGAAAGATCGTGAACTCCATACTGCCTGAAAAAGACGTTGACGGCCTCGGCTCTATCCCGATAGGGAAATTCGCTGCCGAGGAATCCACGCTTCAGCTTTACTCCGAGCAATACGACCCCGCTATAACGCACCACCTCGGATTTCTTCCGTGCACTCCCTTCGGCGTAATACGGCTGCTCGAATATCACAAAGTGGAGATAAAGGGCAAACATGCCGTTGTTATAGGAAAAAGCCTTGCTGTCGGGAAACCCTTATCCCTTATGCTTTTGACAAAAGAGGCAACGGTAACCATATGCCATAAAGAGACAAAAAACCTTGCGGAGATGACACGTCAGGCCGATATTTTATGCGTGGCCGCTGGAAAGCCGAATCTTGTTACTGCGGATATGGTAAAAGATGGCGCAGTCGTTGTCGATATAGGAATAAATATGCTTGAAAACGGAAAGGTAACAGGGGATATAGACTTTGATCCCGTATCTCAAAAGGCGTCGTTAGTTACTCCCGTGCCCGGAGGCGTAGGCCCGGTAACAATAGCAATGCTTCTTGAAAATACCGTCAAATCGGCAAAGACGAAGATTTAGACCAAACTTTTCTCTGATGGAGGCGGCGGGAATCGAACCCGCGTCCGAAAGCACTACTCTCAAGCCTCTACATGCTTATCCAACCTATTTAATCTCGGATACCGGAATGCCGGTCGGCGGGCCTGCCGATATCCTATCCCTTTGAGCTTTCGTCAGGTTTAAGGGAGTTGCCTGACGGCAGCCTGCTGATCGACGCTTTCTCCAAGGCACAGGCGACCCCGGAGGAGCGTGCTGCTATTGGTTAAGCAGCGAGTGCCAGTTCGTTGTTGGCGTTTGTGTTTTTTCCATCTTTTTAGGTGGTGATGGAGCCACCGCATGCCACTTGAGCCTCATAACCCCCGTCGAGCCCTATCGCCCCCGGTTGAACAGCTTAAACCGTTTAAACGGCTTGGACTGTTATTTACATTATAACATATTTATCGTCTTTTCATCGCCTTCTCTATATCCCTTTTGGCTTCCCGCTCCTTTATCGACTCCCTCTTTTCATACTGCCTTTTGCCCTTTGCAAGACCCACTTCAACTTTCGCGAACGGCCCTTTGAAATATATCTTTAGCGGTATAAGCGTGTAGCCCTTCTGCTGCATCTTGCCCCTTAACCTCTCTATTTCCTTTCTGTTAAGCAGAAGCTTTCTCGTTCTCAAAGGCTCATGGTTCAGGATGTTGCCGTGAGAATAAGGGCTTATATGGCAGTTGAAAAGGAAGACCTCGGATTCTTTGATCAGCACATAGCTGTCCTTGAGGTTCGCCTTGCCGTCTCTCAAAGACTTCACCTCAGTGCCTAAAAGCAGGATTCCCGCCTCAAGGGTTTCTTCGATGCTGTAGTCGTGATATGCCTTTCGGTTCTGACAGACTATCTTCATAATATTTATGATAGCAGTATTGTGATTGAACTTTGAAGTCTTATTTCATTATAATTCAGTTCAGCTATAAAGGCAGCGGAGGTTTATTTATGAAGAGGCTTTTGATCGCAGCGATTATAATGGCGGTTTTTATTGCCGCGTGCGGCAAAAAAGAAGTGAAAAAAGTATCCGAAGATTCAAGGATAGCGACAGAGGCTTTCGCCCTCGCGGAAACAATAAGGGCTGCGTATGCGAACAGAGATTTGTCGGCTATCGAGAAAAATTCTACCCGTGAGGGAGCAAGGGCGATTATCGGGGGCATGAAGGCGTTCGATTCCGTAGACCTGACGTTCAATCCGGCATGGGTCGAGATAGACGGCGATACGGTTCATATGAATGTCTCATGGAAAGGGATATGGAAAAGAGGCGGAAAAACTACGGAAGAAAGGGGCATGGCCATTTTTATCTTAAAGGGAAGCCCTTTGAAAACGGATAACGTAGTAAGGGCGAATCCTTTTAGATATCCTCTGGATTAACCGGCAATATCCACTTCCCTTTTTTCGTGGGCATCTCCAATGCCCGCTTCAACAGGGCTATAAATTCGGAACGAGGCATTTCCTTAGCGCCGAGACTCATAAGGTGCCCTGTAGTAATCTGGCAGTCGATTAATTTAAAACCCCATTCCTTCAACTGCTGCGTGAGCGTCACAAAGGCAACCTTCGATGCATTGTTTTTTTTGCTGAACATGGATTCTCCAAAAAACACGCCGCCCAGAGATACGCCGTAGAGTCCACCGGCCAGTTCACCGTTAAGCCGGCTTTCTACCGAATGCGCAAATCCCGATTTATGAAGGTCGATATATGCGTTTATCATATCTTCTGTAATCCATGTGCTGCCGTGCTTTTTTTCGTGCGCTTCCGCGCAATTCCTGATGACCTCATCGAAAGCGGAATCGAAGGTTATCTCGTAGATGCCTTTATTGATAGTCTGCTTCAGGCTGCGTGATATTTTCAGTTCTTCCGGTATTAATGCGAGCCTCGGATCGGGAGACCACCAGAGTATAGGGGAATCTTCCGAATACCACGGGAAAATTCCGAGAGAATACGCGAGCAAGATGCGCTCCTCCGAGAGATCTCCCCCTACGGCAAGCAGGCCGTCTTGTTCCGCGTACTCCGGCGGAGGGAAGATAAGTTCGTCAGGCAATCTGAAGATAGGCATAAACGGTATCGGTTTATTTGCAGGAACTGCACGAGCCT
>JACREW010000093.1 GCA_016212685.1 Nitrospirota bacterium | reverse complement strand
TTTTCACCGATTGCTTTACTTTTTCGAGGGCATAGAGTCCCTGCAATATTACATCCTCTTTCGTAGCCGTAGGAAAGATGGAGCCGAACCCGATATAATCCGCGCCCTCTTTTTCGGCGTCTATGGCTTCCTGCACATTATGCGTCGATACGCCGATAATTCTGCCTTCCATTATTTTTCTGGCCTCTTTTACGGGGATGTCGTCCTGACCCAGATGCACGCCGTCCGCATCGACGGCAAGGGCGATATCGGCATAATCGTTCACGATAAAACAGGCATCAAATTTTTTCGTAAGCTCTCTCAGTTTCCGCGCATCATGGAACATCTCTCTTCTTGTCCTGTTTTTTTCGCGGTATTGGATCCATCGTATGCCTGCTTTTAGAACTACGGGAACCGCAGTTTCAATGCCGCATGAATCCGATACGAAACAAATACGGCTAAGCCTCATCGATGCCGGCGGCCGCTTCCGACAGTTTATTGCCGTTCTTATTTCCGTTGTTGCTGCCGTTGTTAGTTCCGTTTGACCGGCTGTTCATTTTCTCGATGAAATCGGTATTGAAATTTCCTTTTATGAAATCGGGGTGATTGAGCACTTTTTTATGGAAAGGGATGGTGGTCTTTATGCCCTCTATGATGAATTCATCAAGGGCTCTTTTCATTTTTGCTATGGCCTCTTCCCTGTTCCTGCCGCGGACTATCAGTTTCGCTATCATGGAATCGTATTGGGACGGCACAACCCATCCGGCATAAGCGGCAGTATCGACCCTCACTCCGGGACCGCCGGAAGGCGAGAAAAACGTCAGTTTGCCGGGGGAGGGAATAAATCGCTCCGGATCTTCCGCATTTATCCTGCATTCTATAACATGCCCCGAGGGCTTTATCTGATTCTGCCTGTATGACAACGGAAATCCCGCGGCTATGCGTATCTGCTCCTTTATGATGTCGATGCCGGTAAGCTCCTCGGTAATGGCATGTTCTACCTGAACCCTTGTGTTTACTTCCATGAAATAGATATTTTGGTCTTGGTCCACGATGAATTCTATGGTTCCTACGTTCTGGTATTTCATTGCCTTTGCGGCCTTAACGGCAAGCTCGCCTATCCTTTTGCGGAATTTTTCGGTGGCGACAGGCGAGGGAGCTTCTTCTATAAGCTTTTGGTGTCTCCTCTGAACGGAGCAGTCGCGCTCTCCCAGGTGAATTATATTGCCCTTGCCGTCGGAGATTATCTGGACTTCGATATGCCGTATTGAAGGGAGATATTTTTCGACGTATATCTCGCTGCTGCCGAATGCGGCGAGGGATTCCCGCTGCGCCATGTGAAAGGCCTGCGAAAGTTCGCCGTCCTCCCTCACAATTCTCATGCCGCGCCCGCCTCCTCCGGCAGACGCCTTTATAATGACCGGAAATCCTATTTTTTTTGCTATCTTTATCACTGCATCTTCCGACGCCACCGGGCCGTCGCTGCCCGGAACAACAGGAACGCCGCGCCGTTTAAGCACCTGACGCGCCTTTGCCTTATCGCCTCCAATCCTTATGTTTTCCGGGGTAGGGCCTATGAACGTAATGCCAGATGTGGCGCATGCCTCTGCAAACTGTGGATTCTCAGACAAAAACCCGTATCCCGGATGGATAGCCTCGGAATCGGTGACCTCAGCAGCGCTTAGCATCGCCGGTATATTCAGATAACTGTGCTTTGAGTTTGCCGGGCCTATACAAATCGACTCGTCGGCGAGCCGTACATGGAGGGAGTCCTTTTCTATGTCGGAAAATACGGCTACAGTCTTAATGTCGAGCTCTCTGCACGCGCGGATAATCCTCACGGCTATTTCGCTGCGATTGGCTATAAGTATCTTTTTGAAAAGTTTCATCCTTTCACCTAACCTATATAGGTTCCACTAAGAAAAGGGGCTCCCCGTACTCCACCGGGTGTCCGTTCTCCACGAGAATTCTCGAAATAACACCGTCGGCCTCACTTTCTATTTCGTTCATCAGTTTCATTGCCTCTATAATGCAGATTACCTGCCCTTTCTTAACTCTGGCACCCACATTAACAAAAGGTTCCGCCTCCGGAGAAGCCGCCCTGTAAAACGTTCCTACTATCGGAGAGGTTACGGTAATCAGCCTCCCCTCGGCCTCCGGCTCTGCGGGCTCTTCCTTTAGCTCCTTTTTTTCGTGGACAACGGATTTCTGAATTTCGAGATGACCGAAGAACTTCTCGCGCTTTATCCTTACCTTAACCCCGTCTTTCTCCACCTGCAGTTCGGTTATATCGGTATCCTTCAAAAGCCCCATCAATTCCTTTAAATTTTCAAATTCCATAATGGCCTCCAAATTTAAGGCTAAAGGTTAATGGTTTCATTTTCAGCCCCTTCGCCTTTTGCCTCTTGCCTTATTTAACCTTCTCTATATACGCCGATGTCCTTGTATCTATCTTCAATACGTCGCCTACCTGAATATGGAAAGGCACCTTGACCACAGCCCCTGTCTCGAGGGTTGCCGGCTTGCTTCCGCCCGAAGCGGTATCGCCCTTATACGCAGGCTCTGTTTCGGCTACCGCAAGCTCTACAAACATAGGCGGCTCCACGCTCATAGGCGCGCCCTTGTAATAGAGGATTTTAACTATCATATTCTCTTTAATGAACTTTTTTGTATCGTCGAGTTGTGCGGAAGTAAGGGGAATCTGCTCGTATGATTCCATATCCATGAAATAGTGCAGGTCGTCTTGCTCGTAAAGATATTGCATGTCTTTTTCTTCAAGGCTCGGCGCTTCGAACTTCTCGCCGGACCTGAAAGTATCTTCGAGTACATTGCCAGACCTGAGACTTTTTAGCTTTGTCCGCACCACGGCGCCGCCGCGTCCCATTTTTACATGCTGAAAGTCGACAATCTCGCAAGGGTCGCCTTTGTATTCTATCTTTTTACCTTTTCTGAAATCTCCGGTGGTAATCAATACCGCACCTCCTAATTAATTATATCCAAATCCCTGCTTAAACCTGTTAAGAGTTCCGCCTTTCCGTTTTTAACCAGTATCATATCCTCTATTCTCACGCCGCCCAGTTCAGGGATATATATTCCCGGCTCGATAGTGAAAACCATGCCGTTACGCACCCTTTCGCTCCCTGTCCATGATACACGGGGATGCTCATGAACATCAAGCCCAACCCCGTGCCCTGTCCCGTGTCCGAAAAACTCGCCGTAGCCGGCCTTTTTTATCACATCCCTGGCAGCGTCGTCGATGTCCTCTGTTTTAATACCTTCTTTCGCGGACGATACGGCTTTTTTACGGGCCTTATTAACAGTTTCGTAAATCATTATTTTGTCCGAAAGCCCTTTGCCGTTCATCAGAAGTGTGCGCGTCATATCCGAATAATATCCATCAGCCTCCCCGCCCCAGTCGATTATAACAAAATCGCCTTTTTCTATCTTCTTTTCTGAGGGTCTCGCGTGGGGCATGGAGGAGTTTTTTCCCGAGGCTGTTATTATATCAAAAGCCGGGCCTTTGCATCCTCTTTTTTTAAGCTGCTCTTCAATTCTCAGGGCAACATCCCTTTCTCCCATTCCCGGTCTTATTCTCGGCCTTACCGCTAAAAACGCCCCTTCAGCCCTCTCTATCGCCTTCTTAATGCTTTTGATCTCTTCCTCAGCCTTTATCTTTCGCAGATTTTCGACAAGGTTTTTCTGAGGCGCTAAAACAGCAGAGAGTTTAGCCCTTAAAAGATCGTAAAACTCGTAACTAATGGACTGCTCGAACCCCAGGCGCTTAATCGCCAGCTTCTCTATAAGGCCGGTGATAAGTTTTGTCCTCCTGCCGTTTTCTATGGTTATTTCCCATCCGGGTACCTCTGCCTCTGCCTGCTCTTTGTAACGGAAGTCGGTAAAGAAGAGATTCTTGTCTTTAGTGATGATTAAAAACCCTGAAGAACCGGTAAAGCCGGTCAGATAGCGTATGTTTTTATTGTTGGTTATCAGAAGGCCGTCCAGTTTTCTGGAACCGATAATTCGCCGGATATTTATTATTCTTTTGTTTGTCACAGGAGACACCGATTATCAATCTTTATATGATGGAGCAGCAGGCGGAGGGGCAGCAAAACGGATATTTATCGCCTTCAACATCCTGCTTAAACGGTCTTTGACCGCAGCCTTTTTGCTGACGGCAAACCTATTCTTGACCGCCTCTAAAAATAGATTCAAGCGGTCTACGACTTCCTTTTTTGAGCGTGTAGTGATAGTTGACGGGGACTCTAAAACTTCCGCCTCTTCCTGCGATTCAAATACTACTTCCGCTTCCTTGCTTTCAATCTCCAGCGCTTCCGGTTTTTTTAACGAATAGCCCGTGGCAGCAAGATACGCGGCGGCATCCTTATCGAGGGGATTTATTTCAAATATTTTTTTATACTCTTCTGCTGCGCTCTCTTCCTCGCCCATCCTTTTATATATTTTCGCAAGTCCTTTGCGGGCAAAAATATTATCAGGCGATTTCCCCGCCGCCTCTAAAAACTCTTTTTTAGCCTCCGGCAGCATATCGCTCGAAAGGTACCACCGTCCGAGTGCAAGATGGGCGGTAATGAATTCAGGATTTTTCTTAATCCCTTCCAGAAGCGCGGCTATAGCCTCATCGATCCTGTCCTTTCTCCTCAACTCCTCCGCAAAGGATAGGAACAGTTTTGAATCGGGCTTCTGTCGCAACCTCTCCTTAAGCCTCTTTATATACGCGCTGTCTTCCATCAGTCGCTCAATCCTTCGTTCTTCAGAGAGGCTATCATGTCAAACAGAGCCGACGCGACATCTTCTTTGGACATAAGTTGCAACGGCTGTTCATGAATTTCTCCTTCTTTGCCCCTGTAAATGATCACCACTTCATTGGTGTCGGCATCGAAGCCCGAGCCCGCCTTTGACACGTCGTTAAATACGATCATGTCTATATTCTTGTTGACGAGTTTCTTCCGAGCCCTGTCGAGCCTGTTCCCCGTTTCCGCGGAAAAACCGGCGATAAAGGGCTTGTTTTTAAACCTTCCGGCTTCTTCGAGGATGTCGGAGGTTTTTACGAGATTGAGAGAAAACTTCTCTTTCTTTTCGATCTTGGTGTTCTTCGCCTCAACGGGAACGAAATCGGCAACGGCAGCGGACATGATGAATATGGAAGACATGGGGACATTGTCCATCACCGAGGCGTGCATTTCATCGGCTGTTTCGACATTGATAACCTCGATGCCGTCGGGCGGTTTTATGGCGGTAGGGCCGCTTATTAGCGTGACGTCGGCGCCCCGTCTTTTCGCGATCTTAGCGATGGCATAGCCCATTTTGCCCGAAGACCGATTCGATATATATCTCACCGGATCTATATATTCCCTTGTCGGACCCGCCGTAACAAGCACCTGCTCTCCCGCCAAATCCTGCTTTGAGAGGGAAGTCATTACGGCCTCCGTTATTTTTTCCACATCGGCCATTCTTCCCATGCCTTCTTCGCCGCAGGCGAGGCTTCCATGCTCAGGCCCGACAGCCTTTACGCCGAGCGAAAGAAGATAATGGAGGTTTTTCTGGAAAATCGGGTTTTCGTACATCCTCCAGTTCATGGCAGGCGCAATGATTATCTTGCCGTTGAAGGCGAGCAACGAGGTGCTGAGGAGATCGTCCGCGATTCCGCCGGCGTATTTGCTTATGATATTTGCGGTTGCGGGCGCTATAACAAAAAGGTCCGCGTCGGCGGGAAGGCTCACATGGGACAGGGGAGATTCAAACATGTCGCAGTAAACGTTTCCGCCTGACGCAATCTCTACGGACATGGGGGTGATAAAACGCTTCGCGGCCCCGGTCATGATAACTTTAACCGAAGCGCCATCCTTAACAAATCCTTTAATAAGTTCGAGGGACTTATAGGCGGCTACGCTTCCGGTAATTCCCAGCAGTATGGACCTGTCTTTTAACACCGTTACAGCCCAAAAAGGTCGCGAAATTTTTGGGCCACCCCCTTTGAAAAGGTTACAGAGTATATGATTACTCCCCGGTCTCTTCTTCCCCTTCGGATTCGGCGAAAAGTTCTTCGAGCGCCTTTTCCGTGGCTCCTTTTTCGTGGAGATATACCTTGAGGTCTTTTTCAAGCTCCGACAGATCTTCTATGGGTTTTCTTTTCTCTTCTATGAGCTTCTTGTAATCTATCTTGTCCGCCTTCTCTCGCGCGGCAACAGCCTCTTCTCCGGTTATATATTCGATATTGCCGGAAAGGGCCTCCAGAACGGCGGTTGTGGTTACCTTCTTGGCCTTTGCCTGAACCTTCTGCGCCGCTCCCAGAGAAAGTTCCCGGGCCCTCTGGGCTGCGATTACAACAAGCCTGTATCTGCTCTCTATCTTCTTTTTGTCGTATTCGACGGGAAGCGATATAATATCCATGCAGTTCCTCCTTATGTTCTATGTTGTGTTATAACTTCAAAAAGTTTTCTTTTATCCGGTCATGTTCCATCTTCGATATCTTCACCCTTTCGGCTATGACAATGGAGGATATTTCCTTAAGGGCATTATCGAGGGAATCATTTACTATAACATAATCGTAATTTTTATACTCCTTTATTTCGTCTATTGCGTTCTGAAGCCTCATTTTAATGACATCTTCAGAATCGGTCTTCCTGCCTGCAAGCCTCTCTTTAAGCGCTTCCATCGAAGGGGGCAGGACAAAGATCAATACGCTGTCCGGAAAATGCTCTTTTATCTGCCGTGCGCCCTGGACATCGATATCGAGTATGACATCGGAGCCCGCGTCTGTCATGTCCTCGATCCTTTTTTTAGATGTCCCGTAAAAATTGCCGTGCACCTCCGCCCACTCTACGAACTCGCCTTCGGTTATCATGGAGCGGAATTCGTCTTCGTCCACAAAGGTATAGTGAACTCCGTTTGTCTCTCCGGGCCTCGGACTGCGGGTAGTATAAGATACTGAATGTCTTATCCCGGCAAGGGAATCGCAGAGCTTCCAACAAAGCGTGGTCTTTCCGGCCCCTGAAGGGGCCGATACCACAAACAGGCTACCTTTTCTTTGTTTCATCTGTTTCCTCGTTTCCCTTTAGTTCTGCGGTCATCCGGCCCGAGACCCTCTGTGTTATTGTCTCCACCTGAATGGCGGACAGGATTATGTGGTCGCTGTCCGTCACTATTATCGAGCGCGTCTTCTTTCCTTCGGTGGCGTCTATGAGCTTGCCTCGCTCCCTTGCCTCGTCTCTTAATTTTTTAATGGGAGAAGATCCGGGGTTCACGACAGCCACCACCCTGCTTGCCGATACCACATTTCCGAACCCTATGTTTATAAGTGAATTTTTCATTTTATAGTTTATTGTATATTTTGGGCCTGCTCTCTGAGCTTTTCAATCTCTGTCTTCATTTCGATAGTCCGGTTTATTATTTTAATATCGTCGCTTTTTGACGCGATGGTATTGACCTCCCTGTGCATTTCCTGAAGGATAAAATCGAACTTTCTGCCCGCATTGCCTCCTTCGGACAGGATGGACGCAAATTGTTGAATATGGCTCCTTAATCGCATTAACTCTTCGGTGATGTCGCTTTTTTGCGCTAAAAACGCTATCTCCTGCGCCAGCCTGCTTTCGTCAATGGGTATGTCCGGAATAAGGTCGCTTATTTTTTTCTGAAGGCTTTCCTTGCGGCGCAGAGAGGCATCCTTTGCCTCAGTCTCTATATCATCAGGGAGTTTTCGCAATCCGCTTATCCGCGCCGACAACTCGCTTTTGAGGTTTTTCCCTTCGGTATTCCTCATGTCTTGAAGTTTCGACAACGCATCCGAAACAGCCTGATACAGGGCTTCGCTGCTGTACTCCGGCTCTTCGGTTATTATAAGCTCCCTGTAGCCGGAGAAGAAATCGATGCCGATGCTTCCGGGCAACGACAGGTTTTTTTGGAGTTCGGAAAATGCGCTGTGGATCTTTCCGGCAAGCTCCAGATTGACGCCTACCTTAGTCTGCTGCCTGTCGGTTATGGAAATGCCGACATCGAATTTGCCCCGCGCAAAACGGTCTTTAACCATATTTCTTATCGCCATGTCGTGCTCCATAAGGGCGGAAGGCATTTTTATGTTGATATCGATATGCTTATGGTTCAACGAGCGGATTTCCACCTTAAATCCCTCCTTCTCCGACGCCCCGAAACCTGTCATGCTCTGCATTAAAAATCCGCTCCCGTTATTTTAACAGTCTTCCTTCTGGATGCCTCGCCTTTTATGATCGTTATGCTGCTTTTTTTTATCTTCAACCTTTCGGACAAAAGCTCAATAAGCTGCTCGTTGGCCGCGCCGTCAACAGGCGGCGCCGTAAGTTTAACCTTTACGATATTATTCACAGCGCCTGCGATTTCTCTTTTCGAGGAGCGCGGAGCGACCCTGACTTCTATGAGTATGCCGTCCTTAATCCTGCTGTATGGTAAGTCTATCATGCCTTGAATGAGGTTTATAGTATACTTCACCAACGGCTATCGTGACAACCGTAAGCAGTACGCCGCCTATGACATCAACAACATAATGATACCTGCAATAAACGGTCGCTACGATCAGAAGCATTACCGGCGTCAGCATTACCCAAAAGATACTTCTTGCATATTTATAGGCAAGGTAAAGCACTGTTAGCGCAATGCCCGTATGCCCGCTCGGAAAGGCGTCCCTCTTAACGCCTTCAAGCATGTTCAGGATATCCTGAATCGGCTTTGAAACGAGAAACCCGCCGAGTGTGGTTTCATGCAGGTGATCCATCGCATACCTCGGCCCGAGCGCAGGAAAGAGAATGTAACCGGCATAAGAAAGATAAAAGCAGAGCAGTATGAAGAACAGAGATTTTTCAAAGTCTTCATTTTGTTTTTTTATTTTAAGAACCACGCCGAGGATTATGGGCAGAAAATAATACGTAGAATAAGCGACCTGTAAAACATCGGTCAGGATGGGGTTAATAAACCTTTCGGCAGCGACTGTGGGGTAAAATCCGAAAATAAGATAATCGAGCCTTATGAGGAGATAATCGATGTCCTGCGGATTGATATTGTGGACGACAAGCCCGAGGCTGTCAAAGATTATCAGCACGCTGATGACAGGGAATATAATATCGCGCGTCAAGGTGAGAAAGGAGTTGAGCCTGCTCAGATAAATGAGAATTAGCTGAAAGAATATCAGCGATGCGTATATGAGAATGAGATAAGGAGCAAAGGGAATTTTGTTGTAAAAAAATGCGGTCAGAATTAGAAGGAAAAAACTGAATAAAGCGGTGATGGTATCGGCAGGGCGGAGTTTTGAAAGTTGTGCAAACATTATACTCGCTTCTGTTTATAGTAAATTGCAATCCAAAGGTGATGGATCATTATCTTCCTACTCGATACACGATTACTCCTTATATGAACTGATCGAGAACTTGAGATGCCCTTCTGCACGTCTTCTTCAAGCAGCATAAGTTTCTCTGTCTCATTCCAAGTGCAAGAATCTTGATTTGTGCCGCCGACAAGTTCTGAAATCCATGTATTGACTTGGTTATACCAGTGACGCGCGGTTTGTTTTTGAATGTAACCAACCATTGCTACTGTGTTCAAGCTTGCGCCATGAAGACCCAGCTTAAAACGCTGGATTCCACCGCTGGTTTCATCTTCTCCTCCGGTAACATATTCTTTTTCGCGATCGGAAGAGGGGGCTGGAAGCCGTTTGCCTTCGATAACAAGAATAGGATCATAGATTGTATGTACCCTTGCATCAATCATCGTTGGTTCAGCCAGAGAGGCGGAGAGGTCAACGCTTCTACGCCCACCTTGGTATTCCTCATGATCAAAGCGGACCATAGGGAATTCGTCACGTGCGCGTGAATCAAGAAATTTACACAACTGTAGGTTTAATCTGTTTTCAGCCTGCTCTTGAGCCCTATCGGGATCGTCTCTCCATGAGGGTAATTGCTGCCGAATGAAAGCGACTATTTCTAAAACAAGTGTGTCTTCTCTAATGCCAATCGTTATTTTGCCTATGGAGTGTTTTGCTTCATCCTTTCTGTCCATATTCAATAACCCTGCCGGTACAAATCTATAAGTGTCTCGTCGGCATCACGAATAGCTGTAGAACGAATCCAATAACGCAACCTGTCAGGTTTTACTATTAAAATGACGTTTCCGGAATAGAAGCGTAATAACCTGATGGTTCGAAGATATTTATGCCGTTCCTCGTTATAAATAAGCTTCCTGAGGTCATCAACCGTACCTTTCCCGATCCATGAAAGATTTGGTTGTTTGCCGAAATAGAAGGGCTGACAAATAAATCCATCCAAAAAAATAGGATCAGCAACTTTTAGGTTATCGTAAATGCTGCCGAGCATTCTGAGGAACATATTAGAATATGCTTGGAGGTCGTCAAGACTTGCCGCATTTTTTAATAGAGCAGAATTCTGTCCGAGGCGTGCATAGTCAGTCATGTATTGAAGAACATCGTCACATAATGCCTCTTCCCAGAAAGAGAATGAAAGATCACTCATGTCCTCTGGGTAAGGAAGTGTGTCAATGTCATGTTTTAGAATAGAGGTAGCTTTGCCAACTAAGAATCGTGTGCTGTTTATCGCACAGGAGAAACGATAAACGCTGAGATTGCGTTTAAAATTGTCATAAAGTTTGCAAAGTTCAGATGCTTGTGATGCCGGCGCATGAATACCAACTATTTGGTTACGATATGCAATAAATCCTTTATCACAAAAGGCAACAGGAAGCATATCCAATTCTTTTACTAAGACAAGTGGCGAGGTGAAACGATCTTTGTTTCTTGGGCTGTCAAATCCATCCTCAGCGACCACGCTTAATTTTGTTTCATCAATCCCGGATGTCGTGAGTGCTGCAGTTGGAAGAAAACGCTTGCCGGTTATAAACGGTGCTGGCAACTTACCGCTTCCTACGATAAAGCCTTCCCCATAATCCCAGCCTCTCTGCTGCTCTATATATTCTATAAGTGTTCGCAAGCTCCGAAGGCGTTGTGATATCTCTATCAACCGTCCTCCACCAAGAAGATTTGTTCTCCAAACATACGGGTCTGTTTCAGCCTGAGCCTGCGAAATACGGTGATGGTCATAATAATCAATCTCAAAACAAATCCGTTCATGCACGCTTACTGTCCGACGAAACGTCAGATGATTAATCCAATGATCCACCGACGGCTTATTTGCATGGACTAATACCGCTACTGTTTTGGGGTCTGCCTCATCGTATAGCTTGCGGATTGACGTGAAATCAAGGATTGAATCAACTTTGCACTTTCGATGAATAACATATCGAAAAACTTGTGCATTACGGTTGTAGAGCAATCCGGAAGGCTGAATTAAACAGAGCCGACCGTTTGAACGTAGTAAGTTTAAAGCTTGCTCAAGAAACAGATAAGCCGCTTGTTTGTCAGGTAACGCTCCTCGCTTGGGATCTTCCTTCTTGGCAAGCAGATCAATCTTTTTCCCGGCATCTGTAAGCATTGATTCAAAAGGAGGATTTCCGATTACGATATCAAAGCCTTCTGTTAAAAAATTCCCTTTGTTCTGCCGAGAATCGTAAAGCACATCAAAAAAATCACCTTCAAATAAATTTGTTTTGTGAAGAGGATCGAACTTTAGCTCGCGCCAGATAACGTCCGGCTGTAAAGCATCGCAAACAGCAAGGCTCAAGCTAAAAGCCGTTAGATGGACCGCATCTTGGTCAAACTCCACTCCATAAATGCTTTTTCTAAGAATCTCCTTGAGTGTTTTGACATCAGGACGTTGCCAATTATGTCGGCTACGCCAAACATTTACCAGCCTTCTAAAAGCTCCGGTAAGGAAAATGCCTGAGCCGCACGCAGGGTCCAGAACCCGCTCCCCGCCGGTAAGGTTGTTATATGGCATGGCATGGTCCAACAATAACGTAGCGAGAAAAGGAGGAGTATACACAGCACCATGACCACCTTTGACAAATCTCTGATAGAGATGGCTTATGACTTCAACAGGTAAATGTTCGAAGGAGTATTGTCCCCAAAGGTATCGCTGCTTATTAAAAGTTTTTGCTTCAACAAGTTCAGCAAAATGATAAAGAGCCTTTTTAGTAAGCCTTTGCCGCCCTCCTTGCGGAAGAGCAAATATATCGCCATTGAATTTTTGTTCTAAAGCAGCCAATAAACGATACACTTCTTCAGGTTCGCAGCCTTGCAAAACTTCAAAAAAGCATCTCGCCCCTTTATGATAGTTCCCAAACCAACCTTCATTAGGGAATACCTTACGATCTTCAAGATACTTTATGAGCACCATTAAGAGTAGTAGACGACGCAGAGTCTGGTTATTTTTTCCGTCGAGTTCGTTGTCAGCTTCTACAATGGCCTGGATCAATAGTTGATGGGCTGACTTGGCGTGGTTGGCCAATTCACGGTTGCAGGGGTCTTCCCAAAATGTTCCAGCGGTAAGGCGTGATGCTGTAAACCTCTTCAGTTCGTCAGAGATCGCACCCGCAGTTTTTAAGGTATCAACTTCAAATCTCTTTGCCGGCACATACCTACACTCCTCATTTTCAGCTTTCCAGAAATCGGGTCCCCTCGCACAGGACAGCACATCAATCCGACTGGGCCAAGCAACATAAAGCAGAGGGGCCATTCCATACAGCCAAACCTGCCTGTGGAGTTCTGCTAATGTCTTTTCATCAAGATGATAATCTGTGTTGTCTATAACATAAGCTGCAATTTGCGATGAACGGCTATCAGAAAACCGACGGAAAAGTATAAAATTAACATGTCCAAAAGTTAGAGCATCACGAACTGCTGCCTGCTCATCAATAGGCAAATTATAAATAGTACGGGAGCGTATGTTGACCAAGCCATGAACAGGTTTGCCTGAACTAATAAAATCAATGAGTTCAAGAACACTCTTAGGCATTACAAAATCCCATAGCTATGTTAGAAAACATTTTTTCTATCTGGCCCATCATATTCCCCTTGTATAAGTGCTGGCCTGTATCGTTACAGTAGGCATAAACGCCTTTAATGCCTCAAGGTTGTCGCCCTTGATAATCAGGTTTTCACTCTCGCCAACCGAAAGGGATTCAACCCTTTTCAGGAGCCTGAAAGGGACTTCCTTGTCATGGTTTATAACCTGTTTTTTTCCAATCCAGTCTAATACGGGCATGCTTATCGATCTTTCTATTCCTTATAAAAACGGATTGCTGACTGATAATTTATCATTAATTACCAGTCCATTATGTAAATCTTCGGTATAAAGAACCGCACACTTATTTTCCAACGCAGATGCCGCAATAAGAGCATCCCAGTATGAAATCTTATGCTGCGATTTCAGATTAATTGCCGAATTGCATGTCGCAAGCGAAATATTAACAACTATTGCAGCATCAGACAGAAAAGCTATTCTCTTTTTTATCTCCTCAAGGGAAAGAGGATTTTTTATTTTTTGAGAAGCGATGACCACAAATTCATTTATGACCTGTGCACTGATAAAAAGTTCGCGTTCCAAAACACATTTATTGAAAAGCTCCTTAGCCGTCTTATGTTTTTTATCTTCTGATTTGTCAAACAGATAAACAATAACATTAGTGTCTAAGAAGACCTTATCTCTCATACAATTCGTCTCTGCTTGTGAAAAGTCTCTCTCCCATTTTCCAGCTCAGTTTTTCAACAGTCCGCCCAAGACTAACTCGCTGTATTTTTTTTCTTTTGCCGCGATACTTATAAAGCAAAAAATCATAAAAATGCTGAAGCTCCTCTTTAGCCTCGGCAGGCAATTTATTAAAATTAATAACATTATTTGTAATATCTACTTTTTGCGTCTTTACAGGCATAAGAACCTCCCCGTCTGATTGTTTCAATTAATTATATCATAATTTACCCAACGCCCTTCTTATTGCCTTTTCTTTTTTGGAAAGCCTATATGGATTTCCTTTTTGAGCATTCGGATAATCATCGTATTCGGCGTCTTTATACGAAAAATCGGCATCAGGGTATTCCCTTGTCCCTGAAACCGCTTGTCCCGTCTGCCTTGAAACAATATCAAAGAATTTTTCGGACGGGACGGGGATGCAATCAGCAGCCCATGCGTGATTGACTATATCCTTATCATTACTTACCACAATCCATTCCTTCTTGTCCGTCGAAACGATTCTCTTGATGACATCATCCGCCCTCTCGTCGAGCCTCGAATAAATAATCTTCACTCCGCCGCGAACAGATACATGCTCTGTGCCCGCGCCGCTTTTGTATCCGTCGAAAACAACCGTTATATCATGCGCCTTTACTTTTCTGTAGCTTATCAAGAGATCGACGAACGAATCCCTCGCCTTTTCCATATCCTTATGAAAAATCCCGATGACATTGTATCCGTCGATGATAATATGAGAAATAGCATGCCTCCCTATGCCCGGTTGCACGGCCTTAATGCTATTTTATCCCATGTCTCGGCGTCTATTTCATTGACATATTCCGAAACCTTGAATTCCCTGCCGCATTCCATGCAGCGGAAATAGACGGTCTTTCAACCTATAATAAGCTTGAGTTCGCCGTTACAGTTTTTGCAGTTCATAGTATTTTTAATATACCATACAAACATGACTCTATTGAATTTGCTGAATTACGAACTCTCATGGCATGACCGGGAAAAGTGGGATAAAACGATACGCCTGCTGAAAGAATTTTCCGAAGATCATAACGGCGATTTGAGCTATATTAAAGACACGGCAAGGATAATAAAATACAGGATCGACGGGATTGACGCCTTTATCCAGCAAAATACCGCAGCGGTCTGTCCGTCTTGCGAAAATGTCTGCTGCGTAAACAAGCACGGGTTTTACGATTATGAAGACCTGATATACGTCTATGCGCTCGGTATCGCACCTCCTGTTTATAAAAAAGGCGTAAGCGACACCGAACCCTGCCGGTTCTTATCGGAGGCCGGATGCGCGATAGAAAGATCGATAAGGCCTTTCAGGTGCAACTGGTATTTCTGCGGCGCGCTTCTCAAGCACATAGAAAACGGCCCTGCAAAGCCGTACCGCATATTCATAAAACAACTTGATGAAATCGTAGACCTCAGAAAAGAGATGCTGGACGGTTTTTTCAGGATATTGAAAAGCGCCTAAAGTTTTTTTAATAGGTGAAATCTGCCGACAGAAATCTGCCGGCATGTTGACATTCATCGGCAATGGTGGTATATTGGTAGTATGAAAATGAAGACATCTATAACACTATCCGAAGACGTTGTAAGGTATATCGATGCCTCTGCCGGTGATAGTCGGACAAGGTCGGAATTTATCGAAAACGCATTGAGAGAGTTTATCACAAAGCAGCAGCAGAAAGAGCGCGACCTGAAAGACCTCGCCATTATCAACAGAAAGGCGAAAAAACTCAATAAAGAAGCCGAAGACGTACTTTCCTATCAAGTAGAGTTATGAACCGCGGCGACCTGTACAGGGTTTATAAAGGCTCGGCTCATGACCCGAAACGATTTCGTGTCTTTGTGGTAATCAGCCGGCAGGTGCTTGTTGATTCTCGTTTTTCAACGGTTATATGCGCCCCTGTATATTCGAGCTACGACGGTCTCTCCACTCAGATAAAAGCCGGGGTGGACGAGGGCCTGAAACACGAGAGCAGCATCCATTGCGATGAACTCGTCAGCATTCCGAATGCCCTGCTTACGCATTATGTCGGCTCTCTTCCGTTTGAAAAGATGCAGGAACTCGATGAGGCTTTAAGAATTGCCGTTGGGCTGGATTGAAAACAAGACGATTATATGGATCTTTCGTAGATATTTTTATTACCCATAGCTTAACCTGTAAAAGATTTAATAGTTTTTATCCTTTCCACCACAGGCGGGTGGGAATAATACAAAGCGACATAAAGCGGATGAGGGTAGAGATTTGAGAGGTTCTCCTTCGAAAGCTTTACAAGGGCGCTCGCCATGCTCGCCGTATCATTAGTCAGCTCATATGAAGCCCTGTCAGCCTGTCTTTCATGCCGCCTGCTGAATAAATTCATAACCGGCTGCAATGCCAAAGAAAGAATGCCTGCGATGAATCCTAAAATTATGAATTTTGCAAAGATGGTGTTTGTATCGATTGCGAAGAGCCCTAAAAGAAAATCGCTTTGGATGAGCCTGTACGAAATGTAAAGGGCTATTAGCGAAAACGCTTCAAATGCAATCAGGGTTTTCAATAAATGTTTCTTCTTCCAGTGGCCTATCTCATGTGCCAGTATGGCAAGGATTTCATCGTGACTCATGCCCTCAAGCAATGTGTCATAGAGCACAATCCTCTTTGTCTTCCCGATTCCCGTGAAATAGGCGTTTGTATGTCTGCTCCTCCTTGACGCGTCTATTCTCAATATCCTGCTCGCATGGATGCCGGCCTTTTCCGTCAGCCTGATAATCCTCTCCTTCAACGATTTGTCCTCTATGGGAGTAAATTTATTGAAAAGTGGCTCTATCACATAGGGCGATATGTACATCATGAAAATGCTGAACATAAAAAGAAAGCCCCAAACCCAGAACCACCAGTAGTTCGGGCTCCATTGCACAAGCCAGAGACCTGAGAGTATCATTAATGACATCAAGATTGTAGAGATGATAATCGATTTTACGAAATCGGATATCCATAGCTTCATTGTCATTGTAATGAAACAGTATTTATACTCTATTTTAAAAGTGCTGTATAGGCTGAAAGGTATGGAAATA
>JACREW010000091.1 GCA_016212685.1 Nitrospirota bacterium | reverse complement strand
CAAATACCTTAGAGTAGTCAAGATACCAGCCAACTCTCAAATCAATTGTAAGTGGAAAGCCGATATCGCGAGGATATCGGAAATGTGCGTCAAGCATGTCGCTGGTAAGGGTCTCAAAATTTAATTCAAGCTTCACTTCGCCATCCCCCTTGGCCAATAGTAAACCCGACGGAAGGTTCTGGTAATCGCTCCAGTCTAATACAGACTGTTCGATGAATTGTGAAATAAAGTCCTCGTATAACTTCCTTGTGTCTTCATTGAAGTCGTTTTGCAGACGGCATAGGGTTTCAGAGAAAAGTCTTACCTTTGTAACCGATAGAACTGGGAGCATATCATCTGTAACCGCTGATACACCTTCACTTTCGACGAGTTCACCAATGCTTTCATCAAGTTCCATTATTCTCAGACGGATGAGAACATCCTTGACGATATCTTTTGATTGAATATATAAAATTAATTTCCCAAGAGCTTGGAACAGTTGGCCGTCATATGAAGCCACGAAAGGCCCACCTTCGTGGTGTTTATAGATTTCAGCCTGTCCATTGAAATAGATTTCTCCCGCCCAATTGCACTCCCACCGATATTGAGACACCGGAGTGCCCGATGTAATGCATAAATTGGCTGCAATATCTCTTGCGTTGTTTCCATGTTGTAATGCACAATCGTATATAAATCCATCGGCGTCTCTCGTGATACTTTCTTTCTTGGATGCTTTTATAATCTCCGGAGAATTGTATGCAGCCGCGATCATCTCGGATAGGTTCTGTTCTTTAGCCAATTGACTGTTGCCGTATATATAATTATAAATATCGTTAGGTGACATCAATTGGCTCACATCGGTCAAGGAAAGCCCAAAGCGTTGCTGCCATGGGTTGGCTCGATGGATTACCATTTCATTTAACAAGACCCTAATTTCACGGGCAGCAGATTCAATTGCATACTGGGGTATTGTCAGGCGATGACTCACCATTTCTCTTTCAGCCTGTTTTCTCAGTGACTCCTTTGGCATCGGCCCTCCCTGTAAGGACATGCTCCTGAAAAGTTCAAGTTCATATCTTTTCTGTGCTTCTTGGTCAAGCTGCTGCGAGTCGCATGGAAAAAGCACTAAGCCATCTTTAATAGCCGTTTCTACCTGAATCTGTGCCATGCCAAGAGAACCGACCTGCATCCCTACCTTCTGTTGGTAAACATCTGTCTGTTTGATGTCGGCTAATTCATTTAAGATAATCGTTGCTATCAACTGAGGCGGGACTTTATTGTTAACAGCGCTCTCATTTATCTGATTCTGAAACTTTCCCAATTTGTTTAGATACCACCGTCGGCGGTCGCTGTCAGACATCTCGAAAAAGGTATTAACATCCATTTGTTCAATACCTTGGGGCTCTATGATTCTCCCCTGTCTTCTTGACTCGGTCAAGGTAAGTTCCTGCTGTACTGAATCATTCGCTGCAGGATCGGCCTGCATACTCCAAGGTGTTACATCGATATCAGCAATAGGAATTTGTTGAACATATTCTTTGTCCCTGCATGGTGATGCGCATGTTGCACAGGTAGGTTTTGGCTGAATCATTGGGCTATGCTTATTCATAACTTGCTCCGGTATCCTATCAGTCTGCTGCTCCTATTTTACTCTCTGAGGTTTTCAAGAGATGAACGGTTTTTTTCCTAAATTCTTTCATGGCGGATACCCATCCGGCAGAAACCGCTTTCGATATGAATTGCATATGGGAGCCGTTGTCCCTGATCTCGAGAGATGCCTCTCCGGTCTTGATTCCCGCCCATGTGAGGTCGTATGTGAATTTTTCAGGGATGCTGAAAGGCTCGGCGTGAGGCGCGCGCGCCGAGAGCGCTGCGATAAAAAATAGGGCTGCGATGAAATATATATTCTTAGATTTTTTCATAGCGACGGACCGACAGAGATTTTTTATGTTATATTAATATTACTCCATGATAGTGATTCCTGCAATAGATTTAAAGGACGGCAAGTGCGTAAGGCTCCTTCAGGGTAAGAAGGAAGATGCCACGGTCTATTCCGACGATCCCGGGTCAACAGCAAAAAAATGGGAGGCATGCGGAGCAAAATTACTTCATGTGGTTGATCTTGACGGCGCGTTTACAGGCAGCCAGAAAAATATTGAGGGCATCCGCAAAATAAGGCAGGCAGTTAATATGGAGATAGAGGTCGGCGGCGGAATAAGAGATATGACGCGGATTGACCTGCTTGTATCTATCGGAATCAACAGGGTCATACTCGGCACTGTTGCCGTAGAAAAACCGGAGCTTGTCAAAGAGGCATGCGGGAAATATCCGGGCAGGGTGCTCGTAGGAATCGACGCAAAGAACGGCCTCGTTGCAGTCAAGGGATGGGTTGAGGTTACGGAGGTCAAGGCAAAAGACCTCGCCGTTAAAATGCAGGGATACGGAGCTGCCGGGATTATTTATACGGACATATCAAAGGACGGCATGATGACAGGGCCGAATATTGAAGCGACGCGCGAGATGGTCAAGGCTCTGCGTATCCCTGTAATAGCATCCGGCGGAGTATCGTCAATAGGTGATATTAAGAACCTGCTGACAATAAAAAACCTCTGGGGAGCAATAACAGGAAAGGCGATATATTCAGGGGCAATAGATTTGAAAGAAGCGATAAGGATTACGGAGGCTTAATGCTTGCAAAGCGAATAATCCCGTGCCTTGACGTAAGGGACGGGAGGGTTGTAAAAGGCGTAAATTTCGTGAATATCAGGGATGCCGGAGACCCTGTTGACAATGCTATTTTCTATGACGAGCAGGGCGCGGACGAGCTTGTATTCCTCGATATAACAGCATCCCATGAAAAGAGAAAGATAATCCTCGATGTAGTTGAAAAGACAGCGACGGATGTATTCATGCCGCTTACTGTAGGCGGAGGCATAAAGGTCCTCGATGACATCAGGGATTTGCTTAATGCAGGATGCGATAAGGTTTCTATAAACACAACAGCGGTGAATAATCCAGAATTCATAAAAGCGGCGGCAGAGCGTTTCGGAAGCCAGTGCGTAGTAGTCGCTATAGACGCAAAGCGTGTGCATGACTCAAGGTTCGAAATAGATCAAAAGAGAGAAGTTCCAGAATGGTTGAACGCTTCTTCTGAACTCAAACAGAGACTCTTTATCGAAAATCCCTCGGAAAAAGCATGGGAAGTCTATACGCACGGTGGCAGAAGGCCAAAAGGAATAAATGCCGTTGAATGGGCTAAGTATATGGAAGAACTCGGCGCCGGAGAAATTCTCCTTACGAGCATGGACAGGGACGGCACAAAGGAAGGATTTGACCTTGAGCTTACGAGGGCGATTTCAGAATCCGTATCAATTCCAGTAATTGCATCGGGCGGGGTCGGCAATCTCGAACATCTCTACGAAGGCATTTCAATCGGAAAAGCGGATGCGGTTTTAGCAGCGTCAATCTTTCACTACCGCGAATACACAGTCAGACAGGCAAAGGAATACCTGAAAGATAAAGGCGTGGCTGTAAGATTGTAAGGCTCGTTTCAGAAGGTTTCTATAACCTTTAATTCCTTCTCCCTCTGCACCATATATTCATTCAAAACTGCATCATCGGCAGGGGATGTTTTAATCGAAGATTTAACCCCATCAGCAGATACCGTTACCTCAACTTCAGGCAGCTTTTTAGCATCCGAATAACGCGCGCATATCGATGCCGCAATATTTATATCATCTTCTGTCGCATTGCCGGAGATAATGGTCAGCGGGCTGCCGTATCCTTCAACCCAAAAAAGATGGTCGGTTTTTTCCGCCAATCCCTGTATGGCATTATTTTCCGGTTCGTTCCTTCCTACGATAATCTTCATGTTTTCGGAAATCCTGAAATGCCTGCCGAGCCTTAAGAGATTTATTTCTTTTATTGAAGGATCTGGACTATGCTCCAATAGTTCCTTAAGCCGGTAAGAATATATCGGGTCCGTTAGCAGGCATCCTCCTGCCGGAGCAGGATATTCGGTCAAGCCGAATTCGTTTGCCAGGGCCATCTGGGGTTTTCTCGACCTGCCATGAAAACCGCAAAGTTGTTCCCTGTCGACAAGCCCGGACTCTTCCGCAATGGTAGGTTTTAAAAGCTTTGCGCTGAGGGGTCTTAATACATAACCTTTCAAGCCCGCTTCCCTGTCTATT
>JACREW010000090.1 GCA_016212685.1 Nitrospirota bacterium | reverse complement strand
TTATGAACATGATGCTGGTTGCTTGCGAAAACGGTCTTGGAAGCGTATGGGTAGGCGCTTTCAGGGAGAGCGAAGTTTTTGAGGCGCTGGATTTGCCGAACCATCTGAGGCCTGTGGCAATAGTCCCGATAGGTTATCCTTCAAGAATGCCGGCAGCGCCGCCGAGGATTTCTGTAAAAGAGGCGGTGGAGTTCAGGTAGAGTAGTATAATTTGTTGCTAAATTAAGTTTTTTTATGATAATTTTAGCTATACAAGGATAGGGCAGCCTATGAAGCGACTACAGATTATTAGAACAATAAAAAAAATATTAAGCGAGCATGGGATAAGGGAAGCTTACCTTTTCGGCAGCTTTGCAAGAAAAGAAAGATACCGCGATATAGATATTGCCATTGAACCTCCAAAGGGGAAATTTTCGTTGCTCGACCTTGTCGGCGTCGAGCAGGAATTGGAAGATGAAACCGGTAAAAATGTAGATGTTGTAATGCTCCGTTCAATCAAACCACGACTTAAGCCGTATATCGAAAAAGACTTTACCGCAATACTGTGAAAAAAATCAGGAAAGATAATCTGGTATATGTTGATGATATCTTATCGTCAATAAAGAAAATAAACAAATTCTGCAAAGGCATCGGAAAAGAAGATTTCATGAAGAACGAATTGCTGATGGATGGAGTTGTAAGAAACTTAGAAATAATAGGAGAGGCATCATCAAAACTTACGGCTTCTTTCCGAGAAAGATATAAGGAAATAGAATGGCGAAAGATGATCGGAATGAGGAATCGCATCATTCATGCGTATGATACTGTAGATGTTGAAATTGTATGGGACGTGATTCGGGAAGACCTGCCTGAGTTGAAGAAGAAACTAAGGGCAATTGTTTCAGATCAATCGTAAAAGACTGACCAGCTTCAGGTAGACAGCTTTTTAATACATTCCTCCATATCCTCCGGCAGGGGGCTTGAGAATTCGATATATTCATTTGTTATAGGATGATTAAAGCCCAGTATTTCTGCGTGAAGCATTTGACGGGGGAAGGCGATCTTTTTTTTGTTTCCGTCGGTCTTAATCTCAATATCAACCTTTTTGCCGTATGTGCTGTCTCCGAGCACCGGATGACCGACGGCTGCGAAATGTACCCTTATCTGATGCGTTCTTCCGGTGCCGAGCTTTGCTTCAATCAGAGTGGCGGCGCCGAACCTATTTATCACCTTCCATTTGGTAACCGCCTCTTTACCCCTTTTTGTTCGTGTTGACATTTTTTTCCTGTCCGATGCGGAGCGGCCTATCTCCATAGCGATTTTGCCTGAATCCTCTTTGATATCGCCGTAAACGAGCGCTATGTATTTTCTGTTTATATTCCTGCCTTTGAATTGCTCTGTGAGGCCGTAATATGTCTTGTCGTCGAGGGCAACAACTATAACGCCGGAAGTGTCTTTATCAAGCCTGTGGACTACGCCGGGACGCAGGGGCCCGCCGATGGACGCTAATTTTTTGCAATGGTAGGCGAGGGCGTTGAGAAGCGTTCCCTTGTCATGCCCTGCCGCCGGATAAACCACCATGCCTGCCGGTTTGTCAACGACAACGAGATGATCGTCCATATAAAGTATTTTGACGGGAATTTGTTCCGGTATAAGGATCCCGCTCTCTTCTTCAGGTCTATGGATTGTAATTGCATCGTTTGCCCTGACTTTATAATTCGGATTTTCCACACTGTTATTTACAAGGATATGTCCTTCTTTTATCAGCTTTTGAACCTGAGAGCGAGTGATGTCGGCTTTTTCTGATACGAATACATCGAGCCTCTTTGAGGCATCCGGGGGCAAGACATTTATAATAAAACTCTTCATGGTTTTAGAGGTCGTTAATTGCAAATATTATATCAGAGTGTGATAGAATTACCAGTTAGTATATCTGGAGGAATACATTGAAGCTCAATGAATTGACGGTTTCGGAATTAAGAAGGCTTCTGGACAGCAGGGGAACAAAGCCTCAGGAAGTCCTCGATGACGTTTATAACCGCATTGACGCCGTAGAAGATAAAGTCAAGGCATATATCACGATAACGAAAGATGCCGCTTATGAAACGGCAAAAGATGCGGAGCAGATAATCCTTTCGAACAAGCAATCTCTTCTCACCGGCATACCCGTTGCCGTAAAGGACAATATGTGCACAAAAGGCATATTGACCACCTGCGCCTCAAAGATACTTTACAATTTTAAACCTCCTTATGAAAGCACCGTAACTGCATGCCTTAAAGAACAGGGATACATTCTTACAGGGAAGACGAATCTGGATGAGTTTGCGATGGGGTCTTCGACCGAAAATTCAGGTTTCCACACAACGCGCAATCCTTGGGATTTGGAGCGCGTGCCGGGCGGCAGCAGCGGAGGCTCTGCAGCAGCGGTAGCAGCAGATGAATGCATAGCGGCGCTCGGTTCGGATACGGGAGGCTCGATACGGCAGCCTGCGGCGCTTTGCGGCGTTGTGGGTTTAAAGCCGACATACGGAAGGGTTTCACGATACGGGCTTGTAGCCTTCGCATCTTCGCTTGACCAGATAGGCCCTATCACAAAGAATGTCATGGACTCGGCAATAATGTTGAACGCCATAGCGGGGCATGATCCTCTCGATTCGACATCCGCGCCTGCGGAAGTTCCGGATTTTGCAAATTTCCTCGGTCAGGATATAAAGGGTTTGAAGATAGGCATTCCAAAGGAATATTTTATCGAAGGAATGGACAAAGATGTTGATGACGCGGTTCGCTCGGCAGTAAAAAAGCTCGAATCATTGGGAGCAATTCCGGTTGCGGTTTCCCTTCCGCACACAGGTTATGCAGTTGCCGCATATTACATACTCGCCACATCAGAGGCGTCTTCGAATCTTGCGCGGTATGACGGCGTTAAGTATGGATTCAGGGCGCAGGGCGGCAAGGATTTGTTAGAAATGTACATGAACACACGGTCTCAGGGGTTCGGCGCAGAGGTCAAAAGAAGGATAATGCTCTGCACATACGCTCTTTCAGCAGGGTATTACGACGCTTACTATAAAAAAGGACAACAGGTAAGGACATTGATAAAACAGGACTTCGACAGTGCCTTTAAAGAAGCGGATGTTATAGTTACGCCGACCTCGCCCACTCCGGCATTCAAAGTCGGTGAGAAGTCAACAGACCCGCTTCAGATGTATTTATCCGACATATTCACAATATCCGTAAACCTTGCCGGTGTGCCGGCAATCTCTATTCCATGCGGTTTCACAAAAAACAACCTGCCCATAGGTCTTCAGATGATCGGCAGGCATTTTGACGAAGGCTTGATATTGACGGCTGCTTACGCTTACGAGCAAAGCACGGATTGGCATAAGAGGAGGCCTGCGCTATGAGCGGCAAGTATGAAGCGGTCATAGGCCTTGAGGTCCACGCGCAGATGCTTACGGACACTAAGATATTCTGCGGCTGTTCCACGAAATTCGGGTCTGAACCGAATACGCAGACATGTCAGGTCTGCATAGGCATGCCAGGCGTATTGCCGGCGCTCAACAAAAAGGCGCTTGAGTTTTCGATGAAGACAGGTCTTGCAATGAACTGCAAGATCTCCCTGTACAGCAGGTTTGCGAGGAAAAATTATTTTTATCCCGACCTTCCGAAAGGTTATCAGATAAGCCAGTATGAACTTCCAATATGCGAGGCCGGACATATAGAGATCGTGGTTGACGGAGAGGTAAAGAGAATCGGCATCACGCGAATCCATATGGAAGAGGACGCCGGCAAAAACATTCATGAAGGCGGCGGCCCTTACAGTTTTGTTGATCTTAACAGAGCGGGAGTTCCGCTCATGGAAATAGTCTCGGAGCCTGATATCCGAAGCCCTAAAGAGGCTGCAGAATACATGAAAAAGCTGAGGACTGTTCTTAGATATCTCGGCGTATGCGACGGAAACATGGAGCAGGGCTCTCTGAGATGCGATGCAAATGTATCTGTGAGGCCTGCCGGACAAAAAGAATTCGGAGTAAGGGCAGAGCTGAAAAACATAAATTCGTTCAGGTTTGTGGAGAAGGCTATAGAGTATGAGATAAAGAGGCAGATAAAAATTCTTGAGGAAGGCGGAAAGGTAATACAGGAGACGAGGCTTTGGGATTCGGCGGCAGGGGTTACCCTTTCGATGAGGTCTAAGGAAGAGGCGCACGACTATCGTTATTTTCCTGAGCCCGACCTTGTGCCGATAACAGTTGGGCAAAAATGGATCGATGATATAAAGGCATCATTGCCGGAACTGCCTGATGCAAAGAGGGAAAGGTTTGTTTCGGAATACGGTATTCCCGAATATGATGCTGAATTCCTCACCTCTGAAAAAGCTGTTGCAAAGTGGTTTGAGGAAGCTGTCGGGCCGGGGGGGCAGCCCAAGGCGGTCTCCAACTGGATGATGGGCGATCTTATGAGGCTTCTCAATGAAGAAAATAAAGGGATTGAGGAGTGTCCTCTAAAACCAATACAGCTTGTGGATATGCTTAAGCTCATTGACAACGGTACTATAAGCGGCAAGATAGCCAAGACCGTATTCGATGAGATGTTTAAAAGCGGAAAAGACGCAGATACGATTGTTAAAGAAAAAGGGCTTATTCAGATAAGTGACGAGAGTGCGATAGAAAGAGCGGTGGATGAGGCGCTTGCTAAAAATAATAATGAGGTTGAGCGGTATAAGGCAGGAGACGAAAAATTGCTCGGATTCTTCGTAGGGCAAATAATGAAGGCGACAAAAGGAAAGGCGAATCCGCAGATGGTTAACGAGCTGCTGAAGAAGAAATTAGGCTGAAGCGCTTGAAAATTTATGCCTGCTCGATGTAATATTATCGCGGTTTAAAAAATCCTGAAATGGAAAAATAATCCTCAAAAGAGGAGAGCAACGGAAAGTCCATGCGCTGATTTTATTGCAGAAAATTTAGTAACAGGCATGGCATGTTAGTTGCTAATTTATAAACTTCAGATTAAAGAAAGGGGGTGAAAATATGAGGATTTTAACAGCAATATTGGCTATCATGATAGCGGTTGTTTTTGTCGGCAGCGCTATGGCGGTTCCTCCGGGAAAGACCGCGGAGTTTAAGGGCGGAGCATTGGGTAAGGTCATTTTTGACGGCAAGACCCATGCAGACAAAGGACTCAAATGCAATGACTGCCACACAAAGATCTTCCAAATGAAGAAGGTTGCCAAGATAACAATGGCAGACATGAATGCAGGCAAGAACTGCGGCGAGTGTCATAACGGCACAAAGGCATTTAAGTCAAGCGACGCAGCAAATTGTGCAAAATGCCATAAGAAATAATATCCGCGCGGCAATAAAAAAAGGCGGCATGCACATGCCGCCTTTTTTTATTCAATTAGTTTTTTATTTAACGTAGGTAAGCCATTTTTCGTATTTTTTGTTTTTGCCCTTGACGATGTCGAAGAACACGGACTGGAGCTTTCTGGTAACCTTGCCTGCCTTGCCTTCTCCTATTTTCCTTCCGTCCAACTCCCGTATAGGCGTAACCTCAGCGGCCGTGCCTGTGAAGAACGCCTCGTCTGCTATATATACTTCATCCCTTGTAAACCGCTCTTCTATAACCTCTATTCCTACATTTTTTGCTATTGTAATTATGCTGTCCCTCGTTATGCCTTCCAGAATAGAGGTCAAAGGGGTTGTTTTCAGCACGCCGTTTCTTACTATGAAAATGTTTTCACCGCTTCCTTCGGAGACGTATCCCTCGGTGTCAAGCAGCAACGCTTCGTCATAGCCTGCGGAAATAGCCTCTTTTTTTGCAATCTGCGAATTTACATAATAACCGCATACCTTGCCGCGGGTCATATTCGCATTCACATGGTTTCTTATATATGATGAAACTTTTACCCTGATGCCCTTTTCGAGCCCTTCTTCTCCGAGGTATGCGCCCCAGGGCCAGGCGGCAACGGCTATCCGTATAGGATTGCCCTTCGGATAAAGGCCCATGACGCCGTAGCCGATATACGCCAGCGGTCTGATATAGCATTCCTTCAGCTTGTTCTTTTTCACCGTATCGGCAATTGCCTTTTTGATCTCATCCTGTGAAAAGGGTATGTCGATAAGGAATATGTGAGCGGATTGGAACAGCCTTTTTATGTGCTCGTCAAGCCTGAAAACGGCAGGGCCTTTCGGCGTGCTGTAACAGCGGATGCCTTCGAACACTCCGAGCCCATAATGTAACGTGTGGGTAAGGACGTGGATATTCGCATCATCCCAGTTGACAAATTTACCGTCCATCCATATCTTTTCTGTTTTGGCGATCATAAGTTATTATTTATAGCAATAGTATATAGAGCGTGTCAATGAAAAAATGAAAAGGAGGCAAGGTGTTAGAGCGGTTAGCGATGAAAGAGTTGATTATTATAGGCGGAGGTTTGGCGGGCTGCGAGGCCGCGTGGCAGGCCGCAAGGCTCGGCGTCAATGTATTGCTTTTCGAAATGCGGCCCGAAAAGACGACAGATGCCCATAAGACGGGTTCGCTGGCAGAGCTTGTATGTTCTAATTCATTACGGTCAAAAGAAATGAATACAGGCCCCGGCCTTTTAAAACGGGAACTCGAGATTGCCGGCTCTTTGGTAATGACTGCGGCTAAGCGGTCGGAAGTTTCAGCCGGTTCAGCGTTTGCCGTAGACAGGGCAATTTTTTCCGACATCATAACAGAGGCTATAAAAAAACATCCGAATATAAAAGTTATAAGAGGAGAAGTCGCGGAGTTGCCGGATACAACAGCCATTATAGCCACAGGCCCTCTTACATCTGCCGCCATGATCGATTCTCTGCAATCTATTTTAGGCGAGGGGCATCTTCATTTCTACGATGCGATAGCGCCGATAATCGATGCCGAAAGCATAGACTATTCGAAGGCGTATCTTTCTTCGCGCTACGGAAAGGGCGGCGACGACTATGTAAATTGCCCGATGAATAAAGAGGAATACGACAGGTTTTACGATGCGTTGATGGATGCCGACACCGTCGCGGCGAG
>JACREW010000092.1 GCA_016212685.1 Nitrospirota bacterium | reverse complement strand
TTATTACAGATTTTGTCGGTTGCGGCTTTCGAGAAGATGCCCTTGCAGCAAGCATTTGCGAGGGCGGATTACAGTATGAACACTGAACCGAATTGTAACCAATTGGATCTATTCGGTTCTTAACCGGACACTACTGATATTAGACGTTTCTTTAATGACGGAATCGCCTATATCGTGCCCGTAGGTGTCGTTGGTCTGCTTGAAGAAGTCGAGATCGCACATGAGGAGTCCTAAAATAGTGCCTCTTCTGTTGATTCCGGAAATAAGGCCTTCATATATCTCCTCGACGAACCTCCTGTTATACAGGCCGGTCAGCACGTCTTTCACGGCAGAGTCTTTCAGTTCCTTCATAAGGCGCTTTGCTTCCAATACCGGCTGCGCGTCATCGATGTATTGCCGCGCCCTGCTTATCTTTTTCTCGATATCTTCTATGTCGCAGCTCCCCCGCTTGCCGCACACAAACTGTACAACTCCTCCGACATTGCCGCCGACTATTATCGGGATGCAGACATGCACGTCATTTATGCCTTCTATGTAGTACTTGCATATCTTAGGATAATCGACCGATGAAACGGTATGGCCGGTTCTTTTTGCCCTGCAAAGGCTGTAGTCGTGCTGGATGTCCATCCTGCAGTGCAGCTCCACTCCTTCCGCCTCGGGGGGATAGACTATCCGCATGAAATTTCTGTTATCGGACACCTCGTAGATGACACAGTTGTCAAGCCCGAGGTCGTCTATGAATATCCTTCCTAAGCGCATGTAAATGTCTTCCGTGCTTTCATCCTCTTCGATGACCTTTTTGAAAGAGGTCACGTGCTCTATGGTGTCCATAAGCTTGTTGAATTCGGTGGAGAGCTGGCCGAGTTCGTCCTTTGATGTAACCTCGAGCTTTTTCGTAAGGTCTATCTCTCCTGTGGAGAGCGCCTTAATCTGGGCTATTATCGCCTTAATGGGTTTTGCCAGCGAGCGTGATATCAACAGGCCGAAGAGGCCCGAAAGCATAACGGCAGTTAAAAATGCCGCGGTCATTAAAAGAATTGAGATGACGAGCCTCGTTTTTATCATATTTGAGAATTTCGTCCATTCCATGCCGACAGATATGGCATAATCGCTCAGGATGGTTACTGCATCTCGTGTGAGAATGTCATATTGAAGTATCTCATCCTCCAGTTTTAGACCTGTGCCTTTTGATTGCTTTTTGTCCGTTATGTGCCCTGCAAGGCTCTCCATCTCGGTGATCTTATCCATAACATCTTTAATGTATTTCCTGCTCGCATCGTCTTTTATCGGCACAACTAAGAAAGGGTTATGAATCTGGCCGGTAGCGCGCACATGGTCAACAATCTGACCGCCTTTTAACAGAGCGTCTAAATAAGACCGCGAATCATTAAGGGTTCCTCTTACCCGTCTGTAATTAGCGCTTACAAACTCCCTATCGTGATGTATAACTATGTTATGCATTGAAATATTTGCGCCTCTTAATTTTCTGATCACAATGTTTGCCGTTCTTTCCTGCGATACGATAACATCGACCATTTTTTTAGACTTGGCGTTCATATCAAAAAGCGATACCAGT
Organism: Nitrospirota bacterium; assembly: GCA_016212685.1. Lineage (GTDB taxonomy): Bacteria > Nitrospirota > Thermodesulfovibrionia > Thermodesulfovibrionales > Dissulfurispiraceae > GWB2-47-37. The sequence continues at coordinate 10,532 of JACREW010000092.1, read as the reverse complement.
CCTATGGCCGCAATGACTATAAGCCAGAAGAGGGCGCCGGATGAGAACAGGATAAATTTATTGCGAATGGGGAGGTCTGTGAACGTCAGGGCGCTTAAGAGTTTTTTAATGATATCTTTCATATATTTCCAATGATTATACTTCGGTCTAAAAAAGTAATCAAGATTTTTTTGAATTGATGTATACTAATTCAGTATGCCTTTATTCGGCGAATTATTCCTCAGCGACATTATAAAGAAGCCCGTATTCGACCCTAAGGGAGAGATTACCGGAAGGGTAAAGGATATTATCGTCGTCAAAGGGGATCCGCTCCCGAAGGTGTCCGCTCTTATTATAGAGCGGAGCAAGCAGCTTTTCAAGATAACATGGGAGCAAATAAACCTGTTCAACAAGAGAATAATCTCCACGTACCTTACCGCAAGCCTTTTGGAGACTTATGCCGTAAGCGAAGGCGACCTCCTTGCGGTAAGGGATATTCTCGACAAGCAGATAGTAGACGCCAACGGCGCAAAAGTGGTAAGGGCGAATGATATAAAACTCGAGGGTTATGACGACGACGCCGTGCTTATCGCCGTCGATGTCGGAATAAGGGGAATACTCAGGAGACTCGGCGTGGAAAAGGGAAGCGAAGGATTTTTTAAGCTGTTTCAGACACGCATGCCGTATAACCTGATAAGCTGGAACTATATTCAGCCTCTAAAGCCAAAGCTGCAGGCGATAACCCTCACGGTGCCGAGGCAGATGGTGTCGGAGCTTCATCCGGCCGATATTGCCGACATAATAAGCAAGGTGTCGAGGGAAGAAGGAACGCATCTCTTTAAAGACCTCGACATCGAAACCGCCGCGGAGGCCCTCTCGGAGTTAAAACCCGAAATGCAGGCGGATATAATAAACGCTATGGATGCCGAGAAAGCGGCGGATATAATCGAAGAAATGCCTCCCGACGAGGCTGCGGATGTGTTGAGCGACCTTCCTGCACAAAAGGCAAAGGAGATACTCGAGCACATAGAAAAGGAAGACGCGGAAGACATACAGGAACTCCTCGGCCACGAAGGAGACACCGCGGGCGGCTTGATGACAAACGAGTTCATCGCCTATTCTCCGGATACAACCGTAGGGGAAGCGATCGAGCGTTTTAAAAAGGATGTGGAAGAAATAGAGACGGTGTATTACATTTATGTGCTTGACGGGCAGGAAAGGCTCATAGGCGTCGCTTCCCTGCAGGAGCTTCTGGTGGCGGAACCCTATACCCGGCTATCCGAAATCATGGAGACTAAACTTAAAACCGTAACACCGGATGTCGATGAGATGGTAGCCGCTGAAATTATTTCAAAGTATAATCTTGTTGCCCTGCCCGTGGTTGACACCGAAGGCATCCTGCTCGGCATTGTCGCCATAGACGATATCATCGACAGGATACTGCCTCCTGCCGCAAAGAGAAAGCGGAGAAAGGTATGAGGCTGCGCGAAAGAATCTTCCTGTTTTTAGCCGTAATGGGGCCCGGCATAATCACGGCAAATATCGACAATGATGCGAGCGGAATAACGACATATTCCGTTGCCGGGGCCCGTTTCGGATATGCGCTGCTCTGGACGCTTATACCCACTACCATAGCCCTTGTCGTGATTCAAGAGATGATAGCGCGCATGGGCGTTATAACAGGAAAGGGGCTGGCAGATCTTATACGGGAAAACTATGGGGTAAAGACAACCTTCTACATGATGCTCGGTCTTCTTATTGCTAATTTCGGGACAACCGTTGCCAACTTCGCTGGATGGGCAGCCAGCATGGAAATAATAGGCGTAAACAAGTATATAATGGTGCCTCTGGGCGCTGTATCCATATGGATGCTCGTAACAAAGGGCAGTTACCGGTTCATAGAAAGAATACTCCTGTTTGCGTGTCTCCTATATTTCGGCTATGTGATATCCGGTATCATGGCGAAACCCGAATGGATAAGCGTTATTAAGAGCGCCCTCGTGCCTCAGATGAGGCGGGATCCCGAATACATAGTATTGAGCATAGCTATTATAGGAACTACGATAACGCCGTGGATGCAGTTTTATCTGCAGTCTTCCATAGCGGAAAAGGGCATAAAAAAGGAGAATTACAAGGCATCGAGGCTCGATGTAATCATAGGGTGCTCCATAACCGATATCATAAGCTTCTTCGTAATCGTAACATGCGGCGCGCTGCTGTTCCCCTACGGCATCAGAATAAACGAGGCCTCCGAAGCTGCCGTGGCGCTAAAGCCGTTTGCAGGAGATTACGCGTCGCTGCTCTTCGCCTTGAGCCTTGCAAACGCATCGCTGCTGGGCGCCATTATCGTTCCGCTTGCAACGGCATACTATATATGCGAAGCCATGGGTTGGGAGGCAGGCGTAAACAAGACGTTTAAGGAAGCCCCCCAGTTTATGTGGATTTATACCCTCACAGTAGTATTGGCGGCAGTGGTCATATTAATACCCGGAGCGCCCCTTGTCTTCCTGATGGTGCTTTCCTCGGTAGTCAACGGCCTGCTGCTGCCTTTCGTGCTTATTTTCGCTCTTATGCTCGTCAACAATAAAAATCTGATGGGAGAACATATCAATCCGAAAAGCTACAACTATATATCATGGGGGACAGTTATCGCGATAATAGGTCTTACCGCATTTTTGCTGATTACTGCAATAATACCCGGCGCAACAGGAGGATAAATGGTCGCCACTATTGAATGGAAGGATAACAAGGTTGTAATGCTCGACCAGAGCAGGCTGCCTCTTGAAGTAAAATTTATAGAATGCGCCGATTACCAAACAGTTGCGGAAGGCATAAAGAGGCTCTGGATCAGGGGCGCTCCTGCCATAGGGATTGCAGCGGCAATGGGAATCGCGCTCGGTGCTCAGGACATCGAGGCAGGAAGTTACGACGACTTTATCGAAAGGCTCGAATCGGTTATGCAAACGATGCTCTCTACAAGGCCTACGGCTGTTAATATCCAATGGGCGGTCGAACGTATAAAAAAACTGCTTTCAGCGAACAGGGACGAACCTGTAAGCAGGCTTAAACAATTGCTCATCGAAGAAGCGAATGAAATACTTCGCGAGGATATAGAGATAAACAAGGCGATAGGCAGATGGGGAGCGGATTTTATAAAGGACGGGGATGCCATACTCACCCACTGCAATGCCGGAAGCCTTGCTACCGGAGGCTACGGCACGGCAACGGCGCCGATGTTGATAGCGGCAAAGGAGCAGGGGAAACGTATACAGGTAATCGCGGACGAGACGCGGCCGGTTCTTCAGGGCGCACGGCTCACCGCGTGGGAGCTTATGCAGGCGGATATTCCCGTAACATTGATAACCGATAACACTGCAGGGGCATTAATGAAAAAGGGCAGGATAAACCTTGCCATTGTGGGCACGGACAGGACGACACGAAATGGAGATGTGGCAAATAAAATAGGGACATATACGGTTGCCGTGCTGTGTAAAGAACACCGCATACCTTTTTACGTAGCCGCGCCTTTAAGCAGCATAGATTTCAGCATGAAGTCAGGAGAACTCATTCCAATCGAAGAGCGCAGTTCGGAGGAGGTTACCACAATTTGGGGACATCGGGTTGCGCCGGAAGGGGTGAATGTAATAAACTTGGCATTTGATGTTACGCCTGCAAAATATGTCTCTGCTGTTTTTACCGAAAAAGGGGCGTTTAAGACAGGCGATATAAAGAAATTGACAAAAAAAGACACGGATATTGAAGCCTTAAGATTGAAGCCGGGATGAGAGTGGACGACATTTTTTCACAATACTCCGATGAAATGAAGGCCGTTGACCGGGAACTGCTCGAAATTTTCAAGAGCAATATCTTTCTGATCCCGATGGTCGGGAAACACATCCTGAACAGCGGCGGAAAGAGGATACGGCCGTTATTCCTTTTGCTCGCCGCCGACCTCTGCGGCTACAAAGGGGCAAACCGCAATCTCCTTGCCGCGATTATAGAGGCGATCCATACGGCATCGCTGCTGCACGATGACGTCATCGACGGCGCGGACACGAGAAGGGGACGGCCGGCAGCGCATTCCCTGTGGGGAAATCAGGCGGTAATACTCGTCGGAGATTTTTTGTATTCCAATGCGCTTAAATTGGCCGTCAGCCAAAAAAGCCAGAAGATAATGGAGGCATTATCAGAGGCCACGACAAAGATGACGGAGGGGGAAATCCTCCAGTTGAATAAGATCGGGGACCCGGATATAACCGAGGAAGATTATTTTGAAATAATATCCGCAAAGACGGGCGTGCTCATAGCCGCAGCATGCAGGATAGGCTGCATCCTGTCCGGTCTGACCGAAGAAAAAGAAAAGGCGCTTTCGCGATTCGGCATGAAAACCGGCATCGCATTTCAGCTTGCGGACGACATACTCGATTATGTGGCGGAGCAAAAAGATCTGGGCAAGCAGCTCGGCAAAGACCTCGATGAAGGCAAGATTACAATGCCGCTGATATATCTGCTGAGAAACGCATCGCAGCCGGAGCAGGATGAAATAAAAAAAATAATAAAGGGCGAGGGCGCCGGACTGAGCAGGATATTGGAGTTGTTTTCAAAATACAGTGCCGTAGAAGAATCCTTAAAGGCGGCCAATGCCCTAGTGGAAGATGCGAAGTCGGAGCTGTCGGTATTTCCAGATTCGAGAGAAAAAGAGAGCCTTTTTGCGATGGCCGAATACGCAATGCAAAGGGAAAAATGAAAAGACATGGAGTAATGGAGCAGTGAAAATGCATCCTTATGTAGAACTTGCAAAGAAAGCTGTTGAGGAATATGTAAGAGACGGGAAGATTATCCCTCCGCCGGAAAAGCTCTCGCCTGAAATGCAAAAAAGGGCAGGGATTTTTGTGTGCCTGAAAAAATACGGGGAACTAAGGGGATGCATCGGCACGTTTGTTCCGTGCGAGGAGAATATTTATAAAGAGATAGCAAAAAATGCAGTCTCTGCGGCAACGGAAGACCCGAGGTTCCGTAAAGTTGCAGAAAATGAATTGCGCGATATAGAATATTCCGTAGATGTATTATCCGAGCCCGAAAAGGTCGAAGACCTTTCAGGACTCGATGCTAAAAAATACGGAATAATCGTCGTCAAGGGATTCAGGAAGGGATTGCTGCTGCCGGACCTCGAAGGTGTAACCGGCGTCGAGGAACAGTTGCGTATCACTAAGATGAAGGCAGGCATAGCTCCCGATGATCGGGATATAGAGATTTACCGATTTACCGTTGAGAGGTATAAGTAAACAATGGCCAAGCTCAGAGTTCTCATTGTCGATGATCTGGCTTCGGTGAGGAGCTTCACCAAGTACGGACTCGAAAAAAGTCATCCCAATCTCGATATTGTCGAAGCCTCTAACGGCAAAGACGCGCAGGCAATGCTCGAGAATAGCCGTTACGACCTAATCCTTTGCGACTGGGAAATGCCGTCGATGAACGGCGACGAATTGCTGGAATGGGTGAGAAAACATTCCGCAATGAAAGACGTGCCGTTTATTATGATAACAGCAAAAAGCGAAAAAGAGAATGTTCTTAAGGCCATAAGTTTAGGCGTAAACGGTTATATCGTCAAGCCGTTTACGATTGAGGCATTGCTCCAGAAGATAGGCGCCGTTGACAGGAAGTTCGACCGGAGGACGTCTGAACGTTTCGAGGTCAGCGGAAATATTACGCTGCATTTCCGGGATCTCGTTGCAAAGGGGAATCTGGCGGATGCGAGCATGGGTGGAGTCTTAGGTTTGTTCAGCATAAAACAGCCTCTTCCCCAAGTGCTCGAAAAGGCAACAACCGACATAAAACTCGACAGCGGAGCAAATGCCTCAGGGCTGGAAAGTTTTGTGCTCAGGGTTCAAGCGGCAGAGGCATTTTTGGATTCGGAATATATAAAGGTAGCTCTCAAATTTCTCGATAACAGCCCTGACAAGACCAAAGAACTCAAGGCCTTTGTAAACTCCATAGCGGTATCGCAGGTCAACCTTTTCTCTTAAATTCCCCGCTTTTGCCGCCCCGCTTTTCCAGAAGCATTATGTCCGAAATTACCATATCTTTATCCACGGCCTTGCACATATCGTAAATGGTCAAAGCGGCAACGGAAGTTGCAGTCAATGCCTCCATCTCGACCCCAGTTTGCCCTACAATCCGCACAGTTGTTTTTATGCCGATCTTATTTTTATTTTTATCGACATCGAAATCTATATTTACGGATGTTATATTCAACGGATGGCACATGGGAATCAGATCAGGCGTCCTTTTTGCAGCCATAATCCCCGCAACCCTCGCAACGCCGAGCACATCGCCCTTTGATATCTGCCTGTCTTTAATCAGTCGTATGGTTTCCGGCTTCATATAGACGGAGCCTGCTGCTATCGCCTCCCGCTGTGTCGGGGGCTTTTCGGATACATCCACCATCATGGCCCTGCCTTCTTCGTCAAAGTGCGTGAGCTTACCCAATCCGAATCCTCCTGTTTAAAATACAATTAATTGATTCTAACACAAGTTATGCTAAAATTAAACCATTATGAGGGAACCGAAAAATAGACATAGAATGTTGTCATTGCTCACAAACCCCCTCCCCTTGTGGGAGGGGGCGAGGGGGAGGGTTAATCAATATGGTTATTCTTTCACCCTCTCCCTAACACTCTCCCATCAAGAGAGAGGGAACTTTTAGTGTATTTCCACCTCTATTTTTATGAAGGAAAAATGATACGGCTTTTCTCATGAACAAAAAAAGGTCTATAAACACTAATACGGCAGGATATAATACAGCAAAAACAGCCGATAAAACATTATCACCGTCAATAAGCCGGAAGCATATATTCATTCTTGTTATCGCAAGCATAGCGATATATGCAAATACGCTTTCGATGGGATTCGTATGGGACGATATCCCCTTTATAACAAAAAACAGATTTATAGGGGATATTGAAAAAATCCCCGAACTCTTTACCTCCCATCTCTGGGCAGGCGTTGAAGGTTTTCTCAGAGGAGATTATTACAGACCTATTTATGCCCTCTCCTTTGCAGTTGATCACATTTTCTGGAAAGAAAACCCTTTCGGATATCATCTAACCAATATACTGCTTCATTCGACAGCATCCATTGCCGTCTATTTGCTTGCCTTGAAAATACTGAAAAGCGATGCCGCTGCATTCATTGCAGGGCTTGTCTTTTCAGTATATCCCTCCCATGTCGAGGCCACGGCATGGATTACCGGCAGAAACAATATGCTGTTGGCAACGCTAATTGTCCTTTCGGTATATTTTTATGACCTCTTTTCTGAAAAACGCAAAGCGAAATATATTTTAACCTCTCTCATTTTATTTTTTCTGTCTCTGCTTGTTCACGAAATTACGGTAATATTGCCGATGCTTATCTTCCTTTACAGCATATGTTTTGAAGAAAGCAGATTGAAGAAAAAACTTCTTTGGCCGCTGATTTACGGCGCAGCGGCAATACCATATTTTATTCTGAGGTTTGCTTTCCTCGAGCATGCATTCAAAGGTGTAGTAAAAGAGCCGTTGATATGGCACATTTACACCGCACCCGTGCTGCTTATGAAATATCTGAAAGCGCTCATTCTTCCTATAAATCTCAAAGTCGCTTACGAGATACCGGTAAGAACAGGTTTGTTTGAGCAGGGCGTTATTTTATCCGCTCTTTTTCTCGGTATCGTTATTGCGCTTAGTATAATTTCCAGAAAATATGACAAGAGGCTGTTTTTCAGCCTGTCATGGATCTTTATAACCATAATCCCGGTTTCAGGCATTCTTATTTTCATAAAGCCTTTTTTAATGGCCGACAGGTATCTCTGTGTTCCATCCGCCGGCTTTTCGATGGCGGTTGCCATAGGTTTTATTAAAATCAGAGAGCGCTTTAAAGATAAAAAAATGATAATAAATGCCGGCGGACTGAGTATTATTGCCGTGCTTTCAATCGCGAGCTTTTCATACAGCTTTACATGGAAGGATAATTATACTTTTTCCGTCAAGATGGCGCAGGACGCCCCGAATTACGCTTCCGCCTATTACAACATCGGCGTAATCCATGCGTCTGAGGGAAGGTTCGACAAAGCGGTCGGGGAGTTTCAGAGGGCATTAAGGTTAGACCCTAATCACGTGGAGACCCTCAATAATCTCGGATTGATATACGCCAATTACGGCATGTATTCCGATGCGATAAGAGAATTCACCGCTGCGCTGAGAATAAAGGACAACCACATAACGAGAAATAACTTAGGCGTGATCTACATGAATCAAAGCAGATATGAAGATGCGACTGCGGAATTTAAAAGCGCATTAAACATTAGGCCTGATTATGATAAGGCTTACAACAATCTCGGCCTCATAGCTTTAAAGCAGGACAAAATTGCCGATTGCATCGGCTATTTTGAAAAAGCAATTGCGATGAATCCGGAAAATGACAGATACAGAAAAAACCTTGAAAAGGCGCGTTCGCTTAACAGCCCGTAATTATTACTGTTTCGGGAACCCGCCGACTATCTTGCCGTCGAATGTTGCGGTAGACGATCCTGTTTTTGTCATCTTTCCTACCATAAGACCGTCGATATCTTTAGTTCCAGCCTGCGTGTTTAATATATACCCCTCAACACCGGCGCCGACTATAAACGCCGAATTGCTGCTGTCAATCGGCTGTATTCCGCCGTTAATAGAAACACCGCTCATATTATTAGTAGTAGTGGGGCTTGTCATTTTCACATCTATAAGATTACTAAAAGAACTGAAGCTGCTGCCCGTTGAAGTAACTTTCATGTCAAAAAGACCGCTTCCGGGGGTTTGTTCTCTTGCCTGTCCTGTAGCGCTAATATCCAGAGAACCGACACTGCTGCCGCCGGTATTCTTAATATCAAGAGTGCCGGTAAACCCTATATCAAACAATCTGAGCGCAGTTTCCGTTATTGGAATACCAAAAGGCTTCGGCTGTTCCGGAAGCGTAGGGAGGAGTTTTACAAGGGCATCCCAGAATCTTATGGAATCGTCCCAGTAAACGCCTTTGGTGTTGCTCGAAAATGTCCCGGTAATAGTGCCCGGGCTTCCCGTGCAATTATTACAGATATAATTACTATAGCTTCCCTCAAGACCGCCTATAAACCACCATTTCTTGGAGCCATCCTCTATCCAGCCTCCCAATCCGCCATCCCATACCTTGGTAGAAGGATTTACGCCTCCGCCGGTTGCGCCATAGAACGGATTGCCGTCAGAGGTACCGCCCTTAAAGAAAAACCAGTAATCGCGGTCATTTGCATTAACCGCATCAAAGAAATTTACCCTGCTGTTATTAGATGTATACTCTCCGCTTATATTCATAAAGAAGAGGCCGCCTTCCGGAAGTGTCTGGGCAAAGCCTCCGGATATATTGCTGTTAGAAGACAGGATAACAGCCGATGTATCCTGATGATTGCTTCCAGCGCCGTCAAACCACTCAATCTCTCCATCCATTATCGAGCCGCCGACGCCGAATACAGCGTTATTGGTAAAATTAGTAATCGGCAACGGTGGAAGCAGGAATTGGAAGCCGTTGCCGGAAGGAGGAGGCATAAAATATCCTGTGCCCGGCGGCGGTATAAAAGCAAAATCTGCTCCTGGAGGAGGCGGCATAAAGGCAAAATCCCCACCCGTCGGCGGCATCATGCCGGGAGGTGGAGGAGTCCCCGGGGGGGGCGGTGTCCCGGACGGAGGCATAAACGCCATATCCGCACCTGGAGGCGGAGTTCCGGGAGGAGGCGTGCCTGGGGGAGGAGGTGTCACTGAGGGAGGTGGAGTTTTACCTGGAGGCGGAGTTCCCGGCGGCGGAGTCCCTGCCTTAGCGGTTTTGTCAGGCTCTTTTTTATCTCCTTCTTTTTTGTCCCCCTCTTTTTTATCCGCCTCAGCTTTCTTTGGAGGAGGCGCCTGTTTTGTTTCGGGTTTGTCCGCTGGTTTTTTATCTGCCGGTTTTGAAGGGGCTGTGCCCTCTTCCTGTTTCCTATACTCTTTCTCGGTGAATGGCCTTTCCGTCGGCGGTTTGCCGAACGCCACTTCTCCGACCTTTCCTGCCGTAACGGTTACCGCGCCTAACGGGTTCGTAAACTGTACCGCGCCCTGCTTTATATAGACCCTTTCTACGCCGTCGGTATAAAGAATTCCCTGTGTGCCTCTAACGCCGGCGACTGCGGTCTTTGTCTTCATCTCGAACTTGCTGCCTTCGGTAGGATAAACAGGTTTCGGGATGTTAAAGCCGGTCTTTCCCCTGTAAAGTTTTAATGAAGCAGCCCTTTTGTCCTCATCAGGCTTAAAAAGGTACTCTTCGATACCGAGCCTCGATTTCGGTCCCACTGTCATTATGCTCTGGTCGATAAATGTTATCTCTGCCTTGCCGTCGCTCTTTGTCCTTAAAATATCTCCTACATTAACGATATCGCCGGTTTTAACAGGAGTAGTAGCCCCAGCGCCTGCCCTCAGAATATCCACCCTTCCTTCAATGGCCGTTATCTTTCCGGCAACCTGAGCCTCTGATTGTTC
>JACREW010000089.1 GCA_016212685.1 Nitrospirota bacterium | reverse complement strand
TTATTACAGATTTTGTCGGTTGCGGCTTTCGAGAAGATGCCCTTGCAGCAAGCATTTGCGAGGGCGGATTACAGTATGAACACTGAACCGAATTGTAACCAATTGGATCTATTCGGTTCTTAACCGGACACTACTGATATTTTTAGTATATTAGACATTTTGGCAAGAAAATCACAGACGGAGGTATGCCATGAAACTTGATCTGCAAATAACGGCTCATAATATCGAACTCAGCGATTTTGCCAGGGAAGACATTCGCGAGAAGGCGGAAAAGCTGGATAAATTTTACGACCGGATCATGCGCTGCAGGGTCGTGGTGGATGTCCCGCACCGTCACAAGCATGAAGGCATACTTTACGACGTGCATATTTACATGACAGTTCCCGGCTCTGAAATAATAGTAAAGCGGGAGCCCGGAGAAGACCTAACCATTGCGATAAGGGACGCCTTTGACGCTGCGCGGCGCAAACTGGAAGACTTCGTACGACGCCAGAGGGGTGACGTAAAGCATCACGAAGAGATTCCCCCGGCACGCATAACCGCGCTCTTTCCGGATAAAGGCTACGGCTTCCTGACAACGCCCGACGGCCGTGAAATCTATTTTCATGAAAACAGCATATTGAACAAAGATTTTAATAAACTGAGTATCGGAACGGAAGTCCGCTTTGCGGAAGAACAGGGAGAAAAAGGCCCGCAGGCCAGCACGGTAACGGTTCTGGATTGACTATAGGCGTCAACGCTCCAGCAGCCGCTTTTTAATATCTATCGCCGCTACAGCGCCCTCGCCCGCCGCTATGACCGCCTGATCATTGCCCTGATTCAGCGGGCCGACGATATACAAACCGCTCAAGGATGATTCATAGTTATGATTAACAATAAACTTGAATCCATTGCTGTCCCTCTTTATATTAAGCTCCGACAGGAACCCGTCATTCAGTTTATACCCAAAATGAGACATAATCACCTCGCACTCGATCCTCTGTTCGCCCTTGAGTTCAACTGCCTCCATCTTCTCTTCTCCGGTAATCTTTACAGGACGACCTATGATCAAAGGTATGCTTTCTTCTTTAAGCTCCTCCTTGTATTCATCCGGAACTTTATCGGCATAGAGAATAATGGTTATGTCCTTTGTAAACATCTCCTTCATTGCAATAGCGAGATGGACTGTCTTTATAGAATTGCCTATGATGACCAGTTTTTTATTTGTAGTCCTGTATCCATCGCAGTCTATACATGTGAAGAAACCGGTTCCAAGAAACTTATGCAGCCTCTCTATCGGAGGCAGATTATCGTAAACACCGGATGAGACTATCACGAATTTCGACAAATATTGTTTATCTCCTACGTATACTTCAAAAAATTCGCTTTTCAAAACCTTGGTTACAAGGCCGTGTTCAATCTTTACATTGAAACTCTTTGCCTGTTCTATCCCTGTCTCTATTATCTCCTTTCCTGAAATGGCCTTCTGCGTGAGAAAATTTTCTATGTGTTTCGCATGCTGCGTCCTTCCTCCGCCTCTGTCTATGAGAAGGACATTCCTGTTGTACCTGCCTAAATAGATGGCCGCCTGAAGGCCGCCGGGGCCCGCGCCTATGATAATGCAGTCGTATATTTGTTCGGTCATATAAAAATTATACCAAACTTACCACACAAGCGACATGAGGGCTTGGGTATCCGACTGAATGCGGTTATATTTGCATTGAATAACCATGCACTCGGAGCGGTAGCAGTAACCGTCCTTTATCACCACATGTATGGCAATGCCCGTTCTTTCAGGATATGGGCAGGGCATATGGAGCTTCCGGGTCGTATCCGAATAGCGTTTCTGTATGAAATAATCTTTCATGAATCCCTGTTTTAGTATAACAATTAGAAACCGCTTTCGGCATCCCGGCGGTTGACATTATGAAGAAATATGATACCCTTTGTTATAAAGACGCATGAAATTGGCATAAGATTAATTTGACATTTACTCGTAAGGTGATAAAATTTGTTTAAGGCATACGCTGACCCTTCCCATCTATACTATGCAGGGTTATGCTGTCTATATAAGCCGTTCAAAAATATCAGGAGGTTGTGCCATGAAAAAGATTTTGATCGTTGTATCGGAGCTGTTTTTTATCCTCGGATTCGGCTTTACGGTAAGCGCGATTCACGAGATTATCCCGTCCGAATCCCAAATCCCGGAGCCCGGTCATAATGCTGAAAAGCTCAACGAATACATAATCAAATACGATCCTTACAGGGCTTGGGAATTATGGCCCGACAAAGGCAGGCTCTATAAAGGCGGCGAGCCTCACGGGGCGCTGCTTACTACCTTTATGAACAAAGCCGCATACTTTTCCATCAAAAAGAAAAAAGGCATGGCCGACGGCTCGATTATTGCCAAGGAAAACTACACTGCCGACAAGAAATTCGTTGCCCTTTCCGTGATGTACAAGATAAAAGGCTACAACCCGGCCGGAGGAGACTGGTTCTGGGTAAAATATGCCCCCGACGGGAAAATTGAAGCGGCGGGAAAGGTCAAGGGATGCATCGATTGCCATGCTAAGATGAAGGATAACGATTACATTTTCACGGGAAAAGTAAAATAATTTTGCCGTTCTGCAGGGAGGTCTGTTATGGAGATATTCTATAAATCGAGAAGGGATTTTCTTAAGCTTTTAGGCGCGGCAGCCGTAGCCTCTCAATTTCCGGCCATATCTGCCGGCGCCAAATCGGATATTCCATACATTCCGGATATCGATCCGATGGATCGCGTATTTATAGCAAATGAGGATTCCAACACAATAAGCGTAATAGATCCGAAAGCCAACACTGTTGGAACAACCATTAACCTGACGAGTTTTGACGAAGACCCGAGACCTCCCTTCCGTTTCGTGACTGCCGGAGCCGTACCCACGCACGCGGCAATGATCCATAAACCGCTTTATCACGGATGCATAGACGCGCACGGCGTTGTTCCGAGCCCTGACGGTAAAATCCTCGCGACCATCGGACGCGGATCGAGCAACGTGTATTTGATCGATGCTGTAAATAAAAAGGTAATCGGCAATACGCCCAATCCATCTGCCTCGCAAACTACAAACCCTGAACGGCTGACCAGCGGTATCCTTGTGGGCCGCGAACCGCACGAACCCACCTTTACACGCAACGGCAGGGAATTATGGATTGCAGTGCGCGGAGAAGACAGGCTTGCAATCCTCGACGTGGAGAGGTCGATAAAACAATCCGAAGGAACCGATGCAAAGGCAGTAATTCAATTCGTCAACACCGTAAACGGCCCTTCTCAGGTCTGGTTTAACGCCGATGGGGCTCTGGCCTTTGTAGCAAGCCAGAAGGTCTCCAAAGTCGACATATTCAGGGTCAACCCGGATATGAGCGGCTATTCGCATCCCAAGCATCTTACTACTATAGACATAGGCGAACAGGACAAACCGGGCTTCACCCCCTTTCTTAAAACATCTCCGGAAGGCAAAGAGGTCTGGTTTTCGCACAAGCTGGCCGATGCAGTATCCGCCCGTTCCACAAAAGAGCCTTTCAACATGGTGGATATTGTATCTCCCGGAAAGATGGCGAGACCAAATCACCTTGAGTTTGTAGAAAATTCAAACGGCAGAGTCGTATATGTAAGCCTTGCCCGCGTGGATGACAACGGCCCCGGCGGTACGGCTTCGAGTCAAATCGCGATAATCGACAGAAGCGCCACTGCCGGACAGCGAAAAGTTGTGGGCACATTCTTTTCGCACGGCCGGGAGGCGCACGGCATATGGACAAACCCGACTAACAAATTGCTCTACATAGCGCATGAGCAGGACGAACTGCCCGGAACTCCCAATGCCGGACAGACGGTGGCGAGCGCCTTTGACGTATCCGATCCGTTCAAACCTAAATTTATAGCGCAGATACCGCTCGGCAGTCTCAAACTGCCGTCAGGCGAATTGCGGAACAAAAAGAGCATCAACCTCGTGTATGTACGTCCCGGTTATCGCGGGCAAACAGGATAAAAGGAGGCAATATGAGATATGCTGTTTTATTTGCGGCAGTGATTATGGCGTATAGTTCCGCGTGGGCGCAGGATCATTCGCATCATAAGCAAGCGCCGGCGCAATACGGTTCCGAATTTACAATGTTCATGAAAGAAATGGATGCCGGAATGAAAAAGATGATGGACGATATGCATGCCCCCGGCTATTCCGGAGACCCTGATGTGGATTTTCTGGCAATGATGATCCCGCATCATGAAGGCGCGATTGAGATGGCCCGCCTCGTCCTTATTCACGGGAAAGACCCGATAGTACGCAAATTTGCAGAAGAGATCATCGCCGCCCAGCAGGTTGAAATCAAAGCCATGAAACAGAGATTGACTATTCTTCGCAAAAGGCCTGACCCTGACCCCGAAGGTTTTCCGGCGCTCGGAGGCACAAGAGGAAAAGGCAAATAAAATAAAAAGGAGGCAATATGCTGTCAAGAATACCGATCGATCTCGGGAAACTGAAAAAAGAGGATATCGACAAAGAGATTTTGAGGGCCGCTATCATAGCGGAACTGGACGCCGTCAATCTCTATGAGCAGATGGCTGCGCTCGCCACAAACAAAAACATCCGAACAATCCTTCTGGACATAGCAAAAGAAGAAAAGACCCATGTGGGTGAATTCCAGACGCTCCTTTTAAGGGAGGACAAAGAGCAGGAAAGAGAACTCGAAGAAGGCAAAAAAGAGGTCAAGGAAATAACCGGAAAATAATCCGTCTGGAGGACGCAGGGACAACATTGGAAGGAAAGTGTCGATCTATTTTGTCCAGATGTATACAGGACTGAATAATGAGGAGATAGGGCATATGTTTGAAAAATAGAGATGGGGACTCTCCACGATGGGGGAAATCGAAAAGACCAACATACTACAATCAGCGCTTAATGCGATTCTGACATTGCATTTGCATTGGCGCAGAAAATAAAACTCAAGGAGAGATTATGAGAAACGAGATGAAAATAGGGGATGTGTCCCGAATAAAATACTTTTTCACCACCGCCTCAACGACCGCACCGCGCAGAGACCCGCTTATCCTCGACCTCGATAAAGACGGCACAGAGACAATCGGCGTAGATGCAGGGGCATACTTTGATCATGATGCAAATGGATTCGCAGAGCAAACTGGTTGGGTATCGCCTGATGACGGATTGCTTGTAAGGGATATAAATGGTAATGGAACGATTGATACTGGTAGAGAGTTATTCGGTGATAATACGATACTTAAAGATGGCACACTTGCTACAGATGGACTGAAAGCCCTTGCTGATTTAGACGACAACAATGACAACAAGATTGATTCGCAGGACGCAGCGTTTTCGCAATTGAAAGTTTGGAAAGACACAAATTCAGACGGCATCAGCCAAGCCGGAGAACTCAAAACCCTCAATGAACTCGGCATCAAATCCCTGAACACAACCTATACAGTAACCAACATCACCGACTCAACCGGCAACACGCAGACGCATCAAGCGACATATGCTTGTAAAAAAGCTTTTGGAGAAGAATTCTTGACAGGGCGGTTATTGCTTGCTAATGTTTGACATTGAGTCGGAATGGAGGGAAGATGAAAGAGAAGATAAAAAGAACCGGAATAATTTTAAAAGGCTTTACAATGCTTATCGGCATCGCAATGCTTTTGTTTATTTTAACTTTTATGGGAGGATGCTCAATGTTTGATGCTGGGAAGACTGACGAAATACAGAAAAACATGACTGATTATTTGAAGAACACCTATGGGAAAGACTTTGTGGTTGGAAAACCTAAAATATCGGGAAATGAGTTTATCGGGTTTAGCAATTATATTGCAGATGCTTATCCCAAAGACGAGCCCGATTTGAAGTTCGGTGTTATATGGAACAAGAACAAACCGGACGTATTTCAGGACGGCTATCTCGGAAGCAAATGGTCAAAACAGGGAACCGTAGAGATGGAGAAAAAACTCAAAAAAGTTTATGGCAATGACTTCTTGCTTAAGAAATATTGGATATCGTATAACGACAGAAGAGTCAAGGATTTGGATTATCCAGAGATTATTAAAAAATATGCAGATAAAATGGAAGTAAAAATTTATTACTTTGTGTTTATTGATGCCAAACTGGATAAAAAGTATGAAGCAGAAAGGGCATATAAGATACTAAAAGAAAATCTTATCGACCTGAAGACAATGCAGTATAGCTTTAGTGTAGTATATGTTCTAAAAGAAAAAAGATCAGCATTGGATAAGGTATATAGTAAAACGAAAGAGGGTGATTATGAGAGAGGGACAAAAGCCCTTTTAGAAACAGGAATTGCGAAAGATTCTACTGGTACTTATTATTCAAAAGCACTAAGCGAAAAGTATCCAGAAAAGTATCCAGAAATAAAAAATGCAGATGATTTAATGCCAGTAGTGTCCGGTTAAGATGACCGGTCGTGGCTGAAAAGTATTGATGGGTGTTTATTTGAGAGGATTTATGAGTGTTTCTGATTTGAAAATAGATTCACAAATCTGGGATGGTTTAGTAATCGACCGTCCTGGAGGTTA
>JACREW010000087.1 GCA_016212685.1 Nitrospirota bacterium | reverse complement strand
TGCCGCGGATACCGCCAATCTAAGGGCCGAGCCCTTTATCGATTCCGAAACCGTTACATGGGCTTCAAAGGGAAACGTTTTTGAGATAGCGGATGAATTCACAGAAAACAGCGGCAGGAAGTGGTACAAGGTAAAAACATCAGCCGGCAAAGAATACTGGATTGCGGGAAAGGCGGTGAAATTATTGCCCTAATTGTATCAGCCTGTCGTTCACTAATTTCTTGATCTTCGTATCTATGTTATTCATTGACAGTATCTCTCTGTATATCCTTGCGGCATCCGAACCCCTGCCCTGCTTTTCAAAAATGCGCGCAACGCCGAGGTAGCCCTGAATATCTCCCATGTCTGAAAGTTTCGAGAAATATCCGTATGCCCTGTCATTGTCCCCGCGTCTTTCATTCAAAATGCCGAGGTTTTGAAGGGCATAATTATTAGACGGCTCCCTCGACAATGCCTTCGAGAGATACCCCTCGCCTTCGGTAAGGTTCCCGAGCCTTATATAAGCAATGCCTAAGTTAACGAGAGAGGGCACATAATCTTTTTTTATGTTTAAGACCTTGCCGGCATATCCCACGGCCTCTTCGAGGGAGCCGATCTGAATAAGCACGCTCGAAATGTTATTCATGATAACGTAGTTTTCGGGGTCTATTTCCAATGCCTTTTTATAATTCAAAAGCGCCTGCTGATAATCCCTTCCGGATTCATATGTCCTTGCCGTATAAAGGTATACATCCCTGTTTGCGGAATCCACCGCTCTATGAGTCGAGTCTACGACAGTTTTTTCTTTTTGAGCGGCTTCCTGAGATTCCAACTTCTGAGGCTGGTGGGGTTTAACCTCCGGCTTTGGTTTCTGTTGAAAATCATCCTTAACGCTCTCGTGTTGCATTTCAGGCTTTTTTGCCGACTTTTCAGGCAGTTCTTTTTTCCTTTTTTCGATTACACTCCGACTTTTGTCCTTTGTTTTCACGGCAGGCTGCGCTTTATCTTTAACTGCCTCTGAATCTTTCTTATCCGCCGCTTTCTGAGAAACGGATTTTGTTTCTGCTTCTGAAGGAACTGCGTGTTTTGTATCCTGAAGCGGCTGCTGTTCCTGTGCTTTAACGCCAGCTTTCGGACTCTCGATCGCGGGCTGCGTACTGTGCGCTGCCTTCTTTATTTTGGACGGCTTTAGATACGTATCCATTATGTAAACAGCGCCGACGCCTGCAATAACTGCTAAGAGCATTAAAATGGAAAATATGGCGACCTTTTTCCTGACCGTCTCTTTTTTTGCGGAATCGGAAACTACATTTTTCAGACCGGGAGGCACATCCCCTTTAGCGGTGTACGGTTTTATCTTTGAGAGTAAATCCGCTAACAGACTCACTGCGATTCCATCTTTAGCTCATGGCTGAACATTTTGTCTCTGACGCTGAAAAAGAGTTCAGAGTTTTGAGTTTGGCCAATGGCCACTTTGCCAATGGCCACTTCGTGGTGGAGTTTAGAATTATGAGTTATAGCAGCCTTCCGCTCTTCCGCTCCTCTGCTCTTCTGCTCTTCTGCTCTTAGTCTATTAAATATCTTCCATGAGTAATTTACCCTTTTATGCTTGCTTGTTGCGTTATAACAACCTACCGCTTCCCATGTGTAACCGTATCTATCGATGCACTGCCTCAGTATCCTTGCGCCTGTCATTGTGTTATAGCAAGGATTTGAGATAAGTTCATCGGCATTTAGTCCGAGGGTCTTAACCCAGAAGGAATTTATCTGCATAAGCCCGATATCGATGGAACCGTTAAGATTTTTATTTACAGCCTTCGGATTGAGGTTCGATTCGATCCTGGCGATACTTTCAATGAGAGCATGGTTTATACCATAAGCCTTTCCAGCATCTTCAAAGCAAAAGGCATGAGCGTCGGCAAGCAATATAAAACATAGGAATAATGGAACTATTATTACACCTGCCTTATATATCAGGTTACACATCTCTCATGCCGATTCAGCTTGTTTTTCGTATACGATCAAGGGCGTTTCCTTTTTGGTAATCGCTTCCTCGCTTATGACGCACTCGGCTACCCCTGCCATCGAGGGTATATCATACATAATATCGAGCATCACATCCTCAAGTATGGCCCTCAATCCGCGCGCGCCAGCCTTTCTGCGCACCGCCTTTTTTGCTATTGCGGCCAGAGCCCCGTCTGTGAATTTCAAACGAACCTTGTCGAGAGACAGAAGCTTCTGATACTGTTTTGTGAGCGCGTTCTTAGGCTCCGTCAATATCTTCATAAGAGCTTGCTCGTCCAGTTCATCGAGGGTTGCGACTACAGGCAGCCTGCCGATAAACTCCGGAATAAGGCCGTATTTCATCAAATCCTCCGGTTCGACGAGATTCAAGGCGCCTGCCTTCTTCTCTTTCCGCACTGTAAAATCCGATCCGAACCCTATGCTTTTTTTGCCGATCCGCTGGTCGATGATTTTATCGAGGCCCACAAAAGCGCCGCCGCATATAAAGAGGATGTTCGTTGTATTAAGCTGTATGTATTCCTGCTGGGGATGTTTTCTGCCGCCTTGAGGAGGTATGTTCGCTACCGTTCCTTCTATAATCTTTAAGAGCGCCTGCTGTACGCCCTCTCCCGATACATCCCTCGTTATGGAAGGGCTGTCCGCCTTTCTGCTTATCTTATCGATCTCGTCGATGTAGATAATGCCCCTCTGCGCGCGTTCCGCATCATAATCCGCTGCCTGAAGGAGTTTCAAAAGCACATTTTCCACATCCTCACCGACATACCCGGCCTCCGTGAGCGTCGTTGCATCCGCTATGGTGAACGGCACATCTAAGAATCGCGCGAGTGTCTGCGCAAGAAGCGTCTTGCCCGTGCCCGTAGGGCCTATGAGCAGTATATTGCTCTTTTGGAGTTCAACCTCGGACTTGGCGCCGCTGAATATCCTTTTATAGTGGTTATGCACAGCAACCGAGAGTATCTTTTTGGCCCTTTCCTGTCCGATGACGTAATCGTTCAAGAACTTGTGTATCTCAACCGGCGCAGGCAGTTTTTTCGACGGCTCTTTGTCCGGCGCATTAAGCTCTTCATCTATTATCTCATTGCAGAGGCCCACGCAATCGTCGCATATATATACCATCGGCCCGGCAATAAGCTTTCTCACCTCATCCTGACCTTTTCCGCAAAAGGAGCACCTGAGAACGTCGCCGTTTGTCTTTTTCGACATCAAAACCTCCGCTATTTCTTTTTTGTCTCTTTAATTGTCGCTATCACGTCATCGACAATGCCGTATTCTTTTGCGTCCTGACCCGACATAAACAAGTCTCTTTCGGTATCCACCTGAACCTTTTCTATACTCTGTCCCGTATGTCTTGACAGAATGCCGTTCAGGGTTTCCTTCATCCTTAAAATCTCCCGCGCATGTATC